>JARIAP010000123.1 GCA_029257755.1 Helicobacter sp. | reverse complement strand
AATATAAACCAACTATGGGTAGATTTAAAGTATTTATAATAGATGAAGTGCATATGCTAACAAAAGAAGCTTTTAATTCGTTATTAAAAACATTAGAAGAGCCACCTAACTATGTTAAATTTATACTTGCAACAACAGATCCATTGAAAATTCCAGCAACCATACTTAGTCGCACACAACATTTTAGATTCAAAAAAATACCAACAAATGCACTTAAAAATCATCTTATTCATATTTTACAAAAAGAAGGTGTAAGCACAGATTCTAATAGTCTTGATATGATTATTAGGAATGGGCATGGTAGCGTTAGAGATACACTTACTCTATTAGATCAAGCAATAGTATTTTGTCAAAATGAACTTACAACTCAAAAATTAGCTAACATGCTTGGGTCTTTAGATCCAAAAGAATTTGATAAACTTTTTCAAGCATTGTTGCGTAAAAATATGCAAGAATGTTTGCAATTTATACATTCTTTAGATGGATATGAAATTGAAATGATACTTGATGAATTAAGTTTATATATAAAAAACAAAATGCTTGAAGAAATACCAGAAATACCACCTATACTAGGTATGCGTTATGCAAATATCATAAATGATTCTAGAGTTATGTTACAACTTGATTGTGATAGCGATTTTTGCTTATTACTAACAATTTTAAAAATGCTTGAAGCACAAAAAATAAAAGAAATAGAAAGTGCTATCAAACAATTAGAAACAATGCAAAACAATGAATTAGAAAATATACAACAAAAACAAGTAGATACAATACAAACAAACGAAATAAATAAAAATACACTACAAAATAATCAAATTAATAATATAGAAACATTTTCACACGAAGAAAATACACAACAAGATTTGATAGAATCTAAAAAAAATCTAAACAAAATAGATAAAGATATAAACGCAATAAATCAAAACAATACAACAAAAACCAACAATAAAGACATACGCTATATACTTACTAAAAATAATGAAAAGTTTTTACATCTTATACAAAAACTATATGAAAGAGATTATATAATAGGAGATTTATTTGAAAATAAAATTGAATTTAACAAGATAGAAAATCAAATATTATATGTAACATTTTACACAACACAAGAAGAAATTGAATTATTAAGACAAGGTTATAATGGTATAATGCAAATTATTCGTGAAGTATTTGGCAATCAAACAAAAATGCAAGTAGATAAAAAACCACCAAAAGATCTAGAATCTTTATTATATAAAAATATTGAAATATCAAATGAAAATAATTCCAACATAAAACAAGATAATGAACATAAAAACTATATTAAAGAAAACATAGAAGTTAATAAAGATGACTTAGAAATTATGAATTTTATAAATCAAAATAAAGATATTTTAAAAACAATGAAAGATAAACTAGGTGTTAAAGATATGAAAATAGTTCCACTTGATTTTAACTAGGATTAGATAAAATGAAATGTATAGCAAAATATCAAAGATCACAGAATAATCTATTAGAAATATTAGATTTTATAGATACACTAAGGCAAGAAAATAAATATACAAGTCCTATAAACATTTTCTTACTTCAAGCTGAAGTTGGTATGGGTAAAAGTTACTTAGTCTCTCAATATTGTAATATAATGAATATAAAAACTAATTCCCCAACATTTTCATTCATACATGAATATGGCAAAGGAATATATCATTATGATTTATATTTAAAAAATGATATAGATTCTATAATGAAATTATATGAATCTTTAAATAAAAATGGAATCCACTTTGTAGAATGGGCTAATGAATCATTAGCTAAAAATCTTATGTCAATGGGTTTTGATTGCGTATTATTAAAGATTTTGTCTGCAAATAAAAATGATGAAAGAATATATGAATTTTGGATATAAATCTCCATATAAAAAATAATATATTTATTTAATAAAATATGCTAAACAATTTATAGATATTATAAATCAATAAAATATTAAATAAAATCTATATAATTTAAAAAAAACTATCATATTTAAGTGTAAAAATTAATATTTTTATGTATTTATATATTAAAATTTAAATATAATTTATACTAAGTTGTAAAAAGGAATAAAATGAATACTAGAAGCATATTATTTGAAAATTTTAGAAATTTAGGTTTAACGGGTGAAAACTGCATAAATAAACTCCATTTAAGTAATCTTGATGATAATAATATTGGAGGATTAATAATTGTAATTGGTGCAAATAATGAGGGTAAAAGCAATGTTTTATCTGGTATTGCAACACTTAACGATAAAGAAAATCTAACACAAACAGATATACCAAATTATTTTGGTTATGAAAAACATCAACCAAATATAAGTTTAGAATATAGAATAGAGCATAAAGATTCTATGAATCTAGATTCTCATGACATTAATGATTTTAATGGAAAAACTTTTGGAATTACATTTACCCCGGGATGCGTAGAAAATTGCAAAAAACACAATAATATCCTAAGCGATGAAGAATGTGAAGAATACTGGAAACAAAAATTATTAGATTCTGAAATTTATGCCATTTATGATTATGAAGAGTTAGAAACAAGTGCTAGATTAGAAATTAGAATAATATCAAAAAAACATAATTTTGTATTTTTTT
>JARIAP010000120.1 GCA_029257755.1 Helicobacter sp. | reverse complement strand
GGTAAAAGCACACTCTTGCAAATTTTATGTGGTATAGTATTACCAGATTCTGGAAAGAGAATAGCAAAGAATGATATTGAAATTTTGTCATTGCCACAAACATTAAATTTTAACCCAAAACATAGCGTAGAAGAAGTATTACAAGAAAGTCTTTATGAATTAAAAAAAGCACATAAGAGATTAAAAGAAATTATGATGCATAAGGATTTCACTACAAATAAAACGCTTATTTTTGAATATAACAATTTGAATTCATATATAGAAAGACATGATGGTTGGGATTTAGAATCTAAAGTAAAAATAATTATGCAATCTTTTGGATTAGAGCAATTTTCCAAACGTTTAGCAATTTCTTTAAGTGGTGGTGAGCAAAAAAGAATTATGCTTGCTAGTATTCTTATAAAAAGTGCAGATATTATTATTTTAGATGAACCTACAAATCATCTTGATGTATATATGGTGGAATTTTTAGAAAATTATCTTAAAAATATGAAAGCAAGTATTGTTTTTATTAGTCATGATAGATATTTTATAGATAATATTGCAACAAGAATTATAGAGCTTGATTCTGCTAAACTTACAAGTTTTAATGGTGGGTATTTATCATATTTAAACATTAAAAGACAAATGCTTATTAATCTTGAAAAAGAAAATGAAACATTAAAAAAGATTCTAAGAAATGAAGAACAATGGTTTCAAAGGGGAGTTCAAGCTCGTAGAAAAAGAAATGAAGGTAGAAAAGAACGCTTATTTGAATTACGACAAAAAGTTAAATCAATGCCAAGTTTAGCTAGAAATATAACTCAAACACTTGAAAAAACATTGCAAGAATTACCAAAAGAATCTATAAAAAATACAAGAAAAATGTTATTTGAACTTGTCAATTTTACATTATACATTAAGGATAAAATACTTGTAAATAATTTGAATATTAGAATAATGCAAAAAGAAAAATTAGCTATAGTTGGTAAAAATGGGAGTGGTAAAAGCACATTGCTTAAATATCTTTTACATAAGAGTAAATTAGAACTTAGTGCTAATAATATTAGTTTTAGTGGAGAATTTAAAAAAGGAGATATAGCAATTGGATATTTTGATCAACATAAAAGCATGTTAGATCCTAATAAAACTCTCATTGAAACTTTTTGTCCAAATGGTGGAGATAGAGTTAATGTTCGTGGAAAAAATATTCATGTATATGGTTATTTAAAGAGTTTTTTATTTCCACAGGAATATTTAGACAAAAAAATTGCTGTATTAAGTGGTGGAGAAAAATCAAGGGTTGCACTTGCACTTTTATTTTCAAAACAATATGATTGTTTAATACTTGATGAACCAACAAATGATTTAGATATTGCCACTATGAATATATTAGAAGATTATTTATTAAATTCAGAAGAAGCGATTATTTTTGTAAGTCATGATAGATATTTTACAGATAAAATTGCAAATAGATTGCTTGTATTGCAGGGTGCAGAATCTAATTGTAGTAATTATATAATTACACATGCAAGTTATAGTGAATTTTTGGATACACAAAAAGAAATAATTCAGTTAGAAAAAATAAAAAATGATGCAAATAAGATAGATTCTAAGCAAGAAAAAATAAAAGATACTCAAAAATCAAAACCAAAAAAATTAAGCTATAAAGAACAATTAGAATATGATTCTATAGAAAAAGAAATTGATATATTAGAAACTAATGTAAAAGATTTAGAATATAAATTATCAACACCAAGTGAATATGAAAAATATGGTATTCAATTTTTAAGCAATGAACTCTCTAAAGTAAAAAGTGAGCTTGATTTTAAATGGAGTCGTTTTGAAATATTAAGTTTAAAGCTAGATTTATAAAATATATTTTGTATAGTTTTTGTTTGAATATTATTAAGTAATTATAGATAAGTTTAATTAGGTTTTATTATTTATTATAATGTAAGAGCAAAGAAGCAAAAGAGTTAAAATAAATAGAATCTAAATAATATGCCATCATTACAACAATAATATTTAAGGTAAAAGAGTATTGCTTTATAAAAAATGCAAATTATGTGAAAACAAAATCAATAAATTACAAAGCATTTAGAATCTTTATGAAAGTGGGTAATGTATTGCAGTGTCAAAAATGTTCAAGCACTTATTAAACAAATAAAATATTTATGTTTTTAGGATGATTAAATGAAATGTTTTTTATTTCTTGGATTTATATGGCTTGTGTTTGTAGTATGTATCAATATATCATGGAAACATATATTTAATAATTATGTAAATATATTGATTGCATTTTATTATCTTTTTACTTGTGGTTTGTATTAATTTTATTATAATATGTTTTATTCCTTTGCATCAAATGCAAATTTTAACATATAATAAAACACAAAAATCATACATTATTTTGCTAGAATATTTTATATTTGCAGTTATTATTGTATTTATACTTTGAATATTTGGCGTTAAGATTAAATAATTTTAGAGATAAAATATCTATTTATAAAGATCATTCTCTAGATTCTAACTATAATTTTATTTTAACATATTTAAATGTAGAGCAAACTTTTGGATATATATTTTGTTTTATCATTTTTTTGTATTGAATAATTAGAATGTAACTAAGGAATATTTTACAAGAAAAAATTTTATAATGATATAGCAAGAATAAAAAAGAATAGATGAATACATTTATGAAAAATATAAAATTGTATCAATAAAATTTAAAAACACAATTACCTAGTTTAGATTTTAGATAAATAAATATGAAGTTAAAATATTTACAATGATAAAAAGGTAAGAAATATGACTTATTAAAAAATAAAAAAATAAATAAAAGTAAGCACTATATTATAGAATCTAAAGATACTAAAATTGTATTTTTGACTACAATTCTAATGATAATGAAGCACCATCATTATAAAATTTAATTTATAAACATAACAATACGCTAATCTTTGTTTTTTGTTTGTCATATTGTTTAAGTTTAAAGTAGATATTTGATAAACTACTTAATTTTTTTATTAAATTTGTTTTTGTATATATAATTATTTTTTATCTAATACTTCAAATGCTGGTAATATATTGCCTTCTAGTAATTCAAGACTAGCTCCACCACCAGTAGAAATAAAACTCATATTATCTCTTTGTCCTGCTTTGTCTATCGCATCAGCAGTATCACCACCACCAATAAAGCTAAATGCGTATGTATTAGCAATTGCATGTGCAATATTAAAAGTTCCTCTTGAAAATTGATTAACTTCATATACACCAAGTGGTCCATTCCATATAATTGTTTGAGAATCTGTAATAACTTCGCTAAATAGTTTTACACTAGCTGGTCCAATATCTACTGCTATAAGGTTGTTTGGTATATCTTGAGATGGTGTTATTTTAATTTCTTTTGGGTTATTTATATCGTTTGTGCTAACAATATCTACAGGTAAATATACTTTTACTTTTTTTGTTTTCGCAGTTTCTAATATTGTGATTGCATCATTTATTAAATGATCTTCTACTATACTTG
>JARIAP010000113.1 GCA_029257755.1 Helicobacter sp. | reverse complement strand
ATAAAAAATAAGGATACAAATGTATAATGAGGATACACGCGTAAAGATCCCTGCATTAATGCACTTCATAAGATTAGGCTATGATTATATATCACTTAAATATAGCTTAAATGAAGATATACAAGATTTAAATCAAGAGTTTGATAAGAATACAAATATTCATATTCCAACATTCCAACAAGCAATTAACACTATCAATAATCGTAATATTGACATTAACGAGCTACAACACATTATAAATGATTTAAGAAACGAGCTTGATTCTACATTGGGTATTGGTTTTTATAATGCCCTTATTAAAGGTTATAAACAAATACAATTTATTGATTTTTCACAAGATGATAAAAATATTTATCAGGTTGTAACAGAATTGCCATTTGTTAATAACGAGCAATCATTCCGCCCTGATATTACCATATTGATTAATGGCATTCCAATAGCTTTTGTAGAAGTCAAAAAACCAAATAATAAACATGGAATCCAAGCAGAGTATGAACGAATGGTGCAAAGAAGCAACAATAAACATTTCCGCCATTTTCTCAATATGTTTCAAATCATGGTTTTTTCAAATAATACCCACTATGATGATTATGAAAATACAAAATTTCAAGGTGCATTTTATGCCACGACTTCACAGGATAAAATCATTTTTAATCGCTTTAAAGAAGAAAAAAATAAAGAGCTAATAAACACATTAAAGCCACTTGATGATGAAATAGAACATTTTATTCTAAAAAATTTAAATAAGCTTAGCATAAAACATACACAAGAATATAAAGATAATCTTTCAAGCGAGACGCCAACAAATAGCATTATCTCTTCACTTTTTAATAAAAATAGATTAAAATTAATTCTTAAATATGGCATAGCCTATGTTGAAAAGACTATTCAAAATGGTGCAAAACAAATACAAAAACATATTATGCGGTATCCCCAATTGTTTGCCATGAAGGCAATTAAAGAAAAGCTTGATGCAGGAATCAAAAAAGGTATTATATGGCATACACAAGGAAGTGGTAAAACAGCCCTAGCATATTATAATACAAGATTTTTAAAAGATTATTTTCAAAATAAGGGTATTATCGCACAATTTTATTTTATTGTAGATAGATTAGACTTAGCAAATCAAGCTAAAGAAGAATTTAAATCTCGTGCTTTGTTTGTCAAAGTCATCGAAAGCAAACAAGAATTTTTAGGGCATATTAAAAGTGTAGGAATGGGGCATAACAGCGGAGAAGATTCTATCATAGTTGTAAATATTCAAAAATTTTCACAAGATAGCTTAGCCAGAGAGTTAGATTATAACCTACAAATTCAAAGAATCTATTTTATAGATGAGGCACACAGAAGCTATAACCCAAGCGGTAGTTTTCTATTGAATTTAATAAATTCAGATAAAAACGCTATTAAAATAGCTTTAACAGGCACTCCATTAATTGGGGTAATTTATGATAAAGAGGGCAAACCAACAGGTGGCAAAACATATGATACTAAAAGTATTTTTGGTGATTATATCCATAAATACTACTATAATCAATCTATAGAAGACAATTATACATTAAGACTAATTCGTGAAGAAATTTCAACAAAGTATAAAAAAGCTTTAACAAAGCTTATAGAGAATATACAAGTAGAAAAAGGTATTTTTGATAGAACAATTTTATATTCACATCCTAGTTATGTTAAAGAACTTGTTACATACATAAAAGAGGATTTTTTACAGAATCAAATAGATAATATTGGTGGCATGGTAGTTTGCGATTCATCAAAACAAGCAAAAGCAATATTTGATGAATTTAGCAAAACAGAGCTAAAAGTTGCACTTATTCTCCATGATATTGGCACAAAAGATGATAGAAAAAAATCATGCAATGAGTTTAAAAATGGGGAACTTGATTTGTTAATAGTTTATAATATGCTTTTAACAGGGTTTGATGCCCCTAGACTTAAAAGGCTTTATTTAGGGCGAGTAGTTAGAGAACATTCTTTATTACAAACATTAACAAGAGTTAATCGCCCATACAAAAATTTCCGCTATGGCTATGTGATTGACTTTGCAGATATTAGCAAAGAATTTGATAAAACCAATAAAGCATATTTCAATGAATTACAAAATGAATTAGGAGATGTGTTTAAGGAATATTCAAGTATTTTTAAGAATCAAAAAGAAATTGAAAATGACCTTTTAACAATTAAAGATACATTATTTGGATACGATACGCAAAATGCAGAAGAATTTAGAAAGCAAATTTCTACTATCAACGATAAAAATGAGCTTATGCGGTTATTAAAAGCCCTTACTTTATATAAAGAACTTTATAATATTGCTAGACTATATGATTATAAGGAGATAGCACATCTATTCAGTTTAAGCAAAGTTTATGCGTTAATAAATGAAGTAAAATCGCGTATAGATTTGATTAACTATAAAGAATCATTTGCAAATAAAGATGCAAATATAGAATCATTGCTAAATGCCATAATGGATGGCATAACCTTTAGTTTTACAAAAATAAAAGAGCATGAATTAATATTAGCAGATAAATATCATAAAGCAATTAGGCGGACTAATCAAGAATTTAAACAATGCAATGACACCAAACATACAACATATATTACTTTACTTGAAGAGTTAAAAAGCTTGTTAGCAAAGAAGAATATTGAAGAGTTAGATTCTAATGAAATGCAAAAAGATATAAAAGAGTTAGCAATAATTTGTGATAAAATGAGTGATTTTAATAACATGAATATAAGAACTGCAAACGCATATGAAGGAGATAATAAATTTATGCGAATACATAATAGAATTACAGAGAAAGACACTCAAACAAGCATAACCTTGCTTAATGAATCCTTACTCGCAATAAAGCATGAAATTGATGAAACACTTTTTAATAATCAAGCAATGCTAGAAAATGAAGCTTATTTTAAACGCTACATTAAGATAAATATCAATAAAAAAGATATTTTATCAACAATCAATAAAGACGATTTTATAACTTCATTAATTGTAAATGAATATCAAAACGAAGGGATTTTTAGTTAATGGAATTAACAAAACAAACTCAAGAAATGATAAATAATATCAAAAATGTTTGTGCTACATTTGGTTTAGGCAATGCAAGTAGTGAATACAAAATAATCACAGAAATTTTTCTTTATAAATTCCTAAATGATAAATTTTTATGCGACATTAAAAAGGAATATTTCCAAAACATAAATCTTAGAGAAGCAGAAAGCAAGCTTGTTGAAATGAGCGAAGAAGATTATAATAAAGTAAGCCAGATTGTTAGCATAGATACTCCCTACATAAAAAAAGATTATTTATTATCAAATGTTTATAACCGACAGAATGAAAAAGATTTTCATAATATCTTAGACAACACATTGTTAGGTATTGCAAATGATAATATAGATATTTTTTTCTGGCAAAACAGGCAAAGGCACAAAAATCAAACTTTTTGATTCTATCTCTAATCACATTATCGACACAGATAAAAAGCCCTTGTTTGCTAAAGCAT
>JARIAP010000096.1 GCA_029257755.1 Helicobacter sp. | reverse complement strand
CCAAATAATTATATTGAAAATGGTATAAAAAAAATACAAGATATAGAGCTTTTAAAATATAAATTTGAAGAATTGGAAACAAAACTTGAGTATTTAAAAAATAATTAAATTATACATAATAATGGATTTTATTTAAAAATTGTTTGATTTTATATCAATAAAATAGTTAAATATACAATAAGAGTTATTCAAAATCAAAAATATTTAAAAATTGTTTAGCCCTTTGTGTTTTTGGATTATTAAAGAAATTGTCTGCATTACCTTCTTCTGCTACAATCCCATTATCAAAAAACATAACTCTATGACTTATTGCATGTGCAAATTTCATTTGATGAGTTACTATTACCATACTCATGCCTTCTTCTGCTAATGTTTTGATTACATCTAAAACTTCCTTTATCATTTCTGGATCTAGACTAGCAGTAACTTCATCAAAAAGCATAATTTTTGGATTCATACATAAACTTCTAACAATGGCTACTCTTTGTTTTTGCCCACCACTTAAATCTTTTGGGTAGTTTTGTGCTTTTTCTTCTAAGCCAGCTCTAGTAAGCCATTGTAATGCCTCATTTTTAACTTCTTCTTTATTTTTTTTAAGAATCTTACATGGTGCAAGTAATATATTATCAAGCACATTTAAATGAGGGAATAACTCATAGCTTTGAAACACCATACCAATTTGTTGTCTTATTAATTTCCAATTAGTTTTGTTATTAAATGTTTCTCCATTGAAAATAATGCTACCAGATTTAATTAATTCTAAACCATTTAGGCAACGCAAAAATGTGCTTTTACCACAACCACTAGGACCAATAATTGAAACAACTTCGCTTTCTTTTAAATAAAAATTTATACCCTTTAAAACTTCAATTTCTCCATAAGTTTTATTAATAAAGGTTTTTTTTAGATTTTTTGTTTCTAGTAAGATTTTACCAACTTCATGATGGTGTATTAAATTTGCCATTGTGCAAAATTCCTATTTTTTGTAATATATGAATATCACATAAAAGTAGTTTATAGAATCTAATCTTTTTGATTTCTAATATATGTAGGCGTATCAAGATCATCTTCATCATAATCACCACTACTAATTTTTGTTGTTGTGTGCATATATACATCTGGAGCTTGAAAAAGATTTTGTTGTTGATTTTTAATTTCTTCTTGATTATCGTTTTGTATATTTTGTTTGCTAACTTGTGATACATTTTGTAACTTTGCATTATTTTCTTTATTAGCTTGTTCAAATCCTGTAGCAATTATTGAAACCCTAACTTTATTTTTATCAAAATCCTCTCTAGGCATAGTTCCAAATATAATATCAGCATCCTCTCTTGCTGCATCTTGTATTATATCCATAGATTCTGCGATTGCATAGAATGGAAATTCAGGATGAAATTCATAATTTACAATAACCCCCATAGAACCATTAATAGACATATTATCAAATAATGGAGATTCTATTGCACTTCTTATAGCTTGTCCTGCGGCATCTTCTCCCTCACCTTCTCCTATACCCATTAATGCTAAGCCTCTATGATTCATTATTGTGCATAAATCTTGAAAATCTACATTTATACCTTCATTAGAATGATTAAGTATAACGCTTGAAATTCCATTAACCGCACGAGCTACAACATCATCTACATAACTCATGCTTTCTCTATAACCTGTATTCTTACCGATTACACTTAAGAGTTTTGTATTTGGTATAACTACTATAGAATCGCATACTTCATATAAATCTTTTAAACCTTCTTCTGCTAGTTTAGCACGCCTACTACCTTCATAAGAAAAAGGTTTTGTAACAACCCCTATTGTCAATGCACCAGTTTCTTTAGCTGCTCTTGCAAATACAGGTGCAGCACCAGTTCCTGTGCCACCACCAAGTCCAGCAGATATAATAATCAAATCTGATCCTTCAAGAGCTTTTTTAATATCATCATAACTTTCTTCTGCTGCTTCTTTACCTTTTTCAGGTTTCATACCCGCACCAAGACCTTTTGTTGATTTTTTACCCAATATAATATGATTTTTGACGGGGCTATTTTGCATATGTTGTAAATCCGTATTTGCTATCATAAGGCGAATATTTGAAAATGTTCCCGTATTTAACAAATGTCTAATGGTGTTATTACCACCACCACCAACACCAACAACACTAATTACTGGAGTATGTTCTAGCTCTTCTTTTATTTCTCTTATATCTACTTCATTGTTCATAATATTACCTTTTTAAAATATAGTCTTAGTCCAATCTTTAATTTTTTGCATTATTGATGGCTTATTATTGTTTTCATTTTGCATCCTTTTTACTTGATTGTTGGGAATTTCTGCATCTCCTAAATCTGTTAAATCAATTTGAAAATCATCTTGAATTTGTTTTTCATCTTGATTTTCATAATTAGATTCTATCATATTTAAAGCGTTATGCTTACTTCTAATGTTATTTTGTGAATCTTTTTCATAATTAGTAAATTTACCAGCACCATACAATATTAAGCCAACAACAACAGAACTACTAGAATCTTTTAAGTCATCAAATAATCCATCTATTTCAATAGGACGAGCTAAACGAACGGATAAAGGGCTAAAAGCAGCCGATGCAAACTCTCTCATGCCTTTTAAATTTGCCATACCACCTGTTAATACAACACCACTTACATGTCTTTTTAATCCACTAGCAGCAATAGAATCTGATAATATTCTAAGAGTTTCTTTCACTCTATCACCCATAACATTATATATTTCTCTTAATGGCACTTCTGTTTTTTCTTCATTATTACCAATTCTTGGTATAACAACATTACAAGATTGCTCTTCTTGAGTTGGGAGTAAGTTTCCAAATTTAATCTTTATTTCTTCTGCAATTTTTAAAGGTGTATTTAGAAATCTAGCTACATCATTTGATATATGATTTGAACCTACACCTAAGAAATCATTATAACGCATAGAATTTCCATCATAAATCATAAGCTCACATGTATGTGCTCCCATATCAATACATGCTACCCCTAACTCTTTTTCATCATCATGCAATACTGATATAGAAGCAGCATAAGATGATAAAACAATATTTTCAATATCAACACCAGCTAATAAAATAGATTTTTTTAGATTCTCTAAACTAGCACTTTGAACTGTAACTATATGTGCTTCAACTTCTAATCTAGTGCCTGTCATACCTATTGGATCTTCTACATATTCTTTATCATCAAGTTTAAAATGATGTGGCAATACATGTATAACTTCATGATCTTTTGGTATCCCTGCATTATGTGCTGCTATATTTAATGCTGAATTTATGGTATCAAGAGTAACTTCTCTATTAATTATATTTGCACTACCATTAACATTAAAACTTCTAGTATGTGCCCCAGAAAGAGAAATAATTGCCTTTTTAACGCTAACACCAGCCATAAGCTTAGCATCATCAATACTTGATCTAATAGAACGACCTGCTTGCTCTATATTAACAATCGCACCTTTTTTTATACCCTGCGATTTACAAGAACCTGTGCCAATAATTTGGACAACTGAATCTCTTACTTCAGCAATAATAGAGCAGATTTTGGTTGAACCTACATCAACACCTAGAATAATTTTATTCAATTCTGCCTCCTGTAATCAATTATCTTATAACGACTTGTTGCATATTCTATAAGAGCATTTCTAAAATCTCTTATTTTAGCTTCTTCAAACATATTAATTTCTTCATTTGTTGAGTTTGTAAGTTCATTGTAGCTTGGCATACTTTGATTGACAATTTTATATAAAATTGCCTTGTTAGAATCTAAAAGTATAAATCCATTTATCTTATCACTAGACATGATTTTATCAATAGTGTTTCTAATTTCATTGTAGTCTAAACCAATTTCACTAAATTTTCTATAAGATTCTGATTTATCTCTTAATTGCAAATCTAAAAGCCCTATATTAACACTATATTGCATTGTTTGTGAATTTATATTTGCGAATTTAGTTTGCACGACTTTCTTAAATTCTTCATTTTCTTTTTGTGTCATTAGATCTTTTTTTGCTTTATCTTTTGCTTGTTCAAAACTCAAAGTTTTCTTTTGAACTTTTTCCACTATGTATGGTATAATCCAATGATTTTGCGTATATTCTATTGGATTTATTATTCCATCTGCATTTCTAACTTGTTCTAATAAAAGAGTATTTGATATATCATCATCAAGTAATTGGATATATCTAATAGGTATATCATTAATTTTAATATCATTAATATCTAAATCATTATCTAAGTATTTTTGGAATGTAGAAATAACATTAGAATCTACTTTTGATATAATTTTATCATATTGTTCTAATTTAACATTTTTAATATCTTTACTAATATTATTTATATA
>JARIAP010000041.1 GCA_029257755.1 Helicobacter sp. | reverse complement strand
ATATTAATAATTTAGAAGAAATGGACTTAGATAATATTAATTATAAAGATAATATGAATGAAATACATATGGATTTAAAATCTGCTGAAATAAATCCACCAGAAGAAATAAGTTTAACAAAAGAGCAGGATAAAGAAGATGAGTTGAAAGATGAGTTAGATTTTAATCCAGATTCCATTGATTTTTCAAGTCTTGAAGAGGCAGGTGAAGTAATATCTAGCAATAATAAACAAGATAATATCAATAAAGATGATAACTATAAAGAAGATACACAACAAAGTAATTCAATATTTGATAATGACTTAAGCGATCTTAAACCAAAAAATGATGATCCATTGGATTTAGATAATTTTGATTTAGATGCAATTGTAGATTCATCGGCACTAAAAGCAGCAAGTCTTGGAATCCCAATAGAAGAGGAAGCAAAAGAAGTAGCTAAAAATATAGATGATGATTTATTTTTAAGTGAAGATGAAAGAGACTTATTGCAACCTAGCCCAAAAAAATTTATGCAATCTAAAGAAGAAGAAGTTAAAAAGGCACAAAAAGAAATAGAACAATACAATATACAAGAAAATATAAATAATGACAATACAGATAACGCAAAGGAAATATTACAATCTAACAATATAAATGAAAATATAGAGCAAATAAAGACATCACAAGATACAAATATGCTAAATAATGAAAATATCAATAAAGAAGAAAATATTTTAGGGGATATAAATCTTGATTCTATGGAAATAGAGAATTTCAATATTGAAGATAAAAATGAAGAAAATAAGGATTTAGATAAACAAGATTTCAATAAAGAAGTTATAATAGCAAAAAATACAAATCAAAATAATGATATAGAATCTAATCAAAACGATATAAACAATACACTTAATGATGCATTTGATGATTTAACTGCTGCATTAGAAGGTGCATTTGAAAATATAGATAATAATCTTACACAAATAAATGAGGTAAATCAAGAAAAAAACATACAAAATAATATTGACACACAAGAATATGACAACACAGCATTAAATGATATAGGAGAATTATCATTTAACAATAATATTGATAGCAACAATGAAATATCAAAAGAATCTAATGATTTAGATTTAATGAGTGATAATAATTTAAATGATTTAAGTATTGATGATTTAAATCTAGATTCTACATTAAATCAAGAAAAAATAGACAACAACAATACATTACAAGAAAATATTAACAATGAAAAAAGTAATGATACATTAGAAAAATTAGATTCTAATATGGATAATGATAATAAACCAACATTATTTGCAGAAGAAACAATTTCAGAGATTAATAATGTATTAAAAGATGTTAATAATGAAAAAACTATAGAACACAATACAGAACTAGACAGCAAGATTGATAATATACTTAATATAGATACAGGTGATATTAATCAAAATGATATAAATAATGAAAGTAAAGATTCAACAAAAGAATTTGATAATTTATTATCAAATAATGAAATGCTAAATTTAGATATAGAACAAAAAGATAATTTAGATACAAAGACTAACGACAATTTAATAGATGATATAAGTATAGATTTAAATGACTTAATGGAATCTACTTCTAATAATCAAATAAATGATATAGAACAACAAACAAATAAGAATGATTTATTAGATGATGAAATACTAGAGTTAGATACAAGCACACAAGAAAAAGATATAAATAATGATGATTTATCATTAGATAATGAAATGCTAAATTTAGATATAGATATAAACAATGATAGCTCAATTAGTTTAGATACAGAAATACAAGATAATGTAGATTCTAAAGATTTTATGGAATCAACAGAAACTAATATGGATAATTTAACTAATAATTTATTAGATGAAACAAATTTAGATTCAAATAATACACAAGAAGTAGATATAGAATCTAGCGAAAATATATTAAACGATGCTAAAAATGATTTATCATCTATAGATATAGATGGTATAGATACAAATTCATTATTACAAAATAACTATCCAACAACAGAAAATATAGAATCTAATAATGAATTAGACAAAAATATAGAATATGTAATGTTACCTTCAAACGAAGATAATATACAAAATCTTACAGAAAACGAGTTAGCAAAAGCATTAGGTGAAGCAGATAATATTGAGATTTTAAATCAAGAAGAAATGGAAGAGATGAAAATAAATAATAGTGTGATAGAATCTACAGATACAAACAAAGATAATATATTAGATGAAAAAATTACAAATATAGATTCCAATCAAACATTAAATAGTGTTAAAGAAATGGATGCAGATTCTCTTATTGATTTCTTTAAAAATACACCCAAAGAAAAACTCCATGAAATACTTGATGGTTCAGAAATAAGTTTTAATATACATTTTGGTAAAAATAAATAAATTATTAATATAAATAATTTATTTATAACTAAGGAATAAAATGAATTATAATGAAAGAAAAGCCTTTTTAGAAGCTTTTCCATATAGCCTACCAATTATGGCAACTTATATACTTATGGGTTGTGTATTTGGCATAATGATGGCAAATGCTGGTTATAGTGCATGGATTAGTCTTATTATGTCTATTATAATTTATGCTGGTGCTATGCAATATATAGCAGTAGCATGGCTTGCTGGTGGAATACCATTAATAAGCATAGCAATTATATCACTTAGTGTAAATGCTAGACAATTCTTTTATGCAATTGCAAATCTAAAACGATATAAAATAGGTGGATTTAGAAAATGGTATCTAATATTTAGCGTTACTGATGAAACATTTGCTATATTAAATCTTAGAGAGCAAAAAACACAAAACATACAAGATGAGTTATATAATCAAAAAGTAATGTTTTATATTTCTCTTTTAAATCACATATATTGGATTACTGGTTGTGTAAGTGGAACTTTGCTTGGAAATAGTATAGAATTTATAAAAGAAATTCATGGATTAGACTTCATTGTAATTGCAACATTTTGTATTCTTTTATATGAGAATCTAAAATTTAAAAATAACTTAATACCTATTCTAGTTGGTGTTTTTTCTACATTTATATGTTTTATGATTGATAAAAAAAATTTCTTATCATACTCTCTTATTCTAATTATATTTATATTATTAATCTTACAAAATTATATAAATAAACAAAAAACATAATAATAATTACTATAAAGCATAATTATCAATGTATAGAGATATTAAAAATATAAAAAAATTTAATTAAATTAAATATTATTTTATATTATAAACTACCATATAAAATAAATTATTTTTAGTTACTACATTTACATTATATTTATATATCACAATAATTTTGTCTTTTAAAAAGTATTCTTTATTGCCTTAAACTATTTTTCATTCAAATACCTTGAATTTATATTCTTGCTAACAAATCTTATTATATTGCTTATTATCTATATTTATTTTTAGCTATCTAATAATAAAATAATATTTCTTAACAATAATGGAATAAAAAATTATATGAAAATGAATAAATAAAGTATTTTATATATTTTTTAAAAAACTTATATACATATAATCTCTTAATTTGTAATTATAGAGTAAAATTATAGTTTTATTAAATAATAATAATTTTACTATAAACAAAGGAAAAAAGATATATGCTTAATTACACATATAAATTACAAATAAAGTGTATTAAAGTTCTTGCAATTTTATTATTTTGTTTTTATAATGTAAATGCTACGGAATTTGTTAAACAACCTGTTGCAGATGTAAATACAAACTCTAACTTAGATTCTATATTTCTTAATAGCAAACAAATAAATTTAGGAGATAAACCAACAATGATAGTATTTGGTAAAGATGATTGCTATCATTGCAATATATTAGCTACAAGTTTAATTGGAAATTCAACAATACAAGGCTATATAGAATTAAACTTTCTGCCATATTATATAAATATAAATGACAAAAAAAAACATTCTATACCATATCTAAATCTATCCGGATTAAGTTCAATGGATATGGCTAGGTTATACAATCTAACTGCATTGCCATTAATAGTTTTTGTTTCTACAGATGGTAAGGAAATTATGCGTATTTATGGATTTCCGGGTGAAAAAAGAATAATCCATGTATTAGAATTTGTGTATAATGATATTTGGAAAAACTTTAAGACACAAAAAGAGCGTGTAAATGGGTTTTTAGAATATGAGACAGATATAGAAAAGCAGTCAAAAAATTGAAACAACACCTAAAGTTAAAGGAGATAATATGAATATTATAAATATTAGTTTAAAATTTTTAGTAATTATTACATTATATTTTGTAATAGCTTGTAAAGATGATAAAGTAGCAATTAGTGATGGTAGCAATAATACTGGTGAGCTTGATTCTGTAATACAAAATATAGATGTTGAAGGCTATAAAGGACTAGAAGATGTTATATCTAATAATATAATTATAGAATCTGATACAAAACCAATTATGCTTATTTTTGGTAACAATGATTGTAAATATTGTGAAGATTTAAAACAAGAGATAAAAAATAATAAGAAATTGAATGAAACTATAAAAAATAATTTTAAAACATATTATATAAATACGAGTTATAGTAAAAATCATGAAATAAAATATATAAACAAAACTATGAATACAGATGAATTGTCAAGATATTATAATTTATCTAAAACACCTTTAATATTGTGGTTAGAACCAAACGGAAATCAAATTATAAGTCTTGTTGGATATAATAATAATTTTCTTACAGCTATGATTGATTTTGTAAAAAATGAAGAATATAAAGTGGAACAAGATAGCAAAAAAAGAATGAAATTATTTTTAGAAAAATATTCACAGGCAAACAAAGACAAATAATATGGAGTAATTATGCTTAAGATAAAAAACATATGGGCATCTATATTTAATAATCTATTTTCATCAATTATTCTAAGTATTTTCTTAATGATTATATACGCATTATCAATTGGCTGGGCTACTTTTGTTGAAAAAGAATATGGAACTATAGTAGCAAATGATGTAATATATAAATCTTGGTGGTTTGAAATATTAAATATATGGATTTTAATTAACATTATAGGATGCATGTATAAAAGTGCAAAATTTGGATTTAAGATAAGTGTCCATATATTTCATTTAGCTCTTATTGTTATGATTATTGGTGCTGGAATAACTAGATACTATGGTTTTGAAGGCAGAATGTCTTTAAAAGATGGAGAAACAAGCTCATTTATCATTTCAAATGATGATTATTTAAATGTATTAGTTAGCAATGATGTTGGTGAAAAAGGCACACAAAATGATATTTTACCACTTGAAAGTTTTAAAAAAGGGTATGATATTTCTTTAAGCCCATA
>JARIAP010000038.1 GCA_029257755.1 Helicobacter sp. | reverse complement strand
GAATCTATAAAAGAGCAAACACAAGGCATTAGCCAAATAAATGAAGCAGTATCGCAATTAGAATCTGTTACACAACAAAATGTAGCAATTGCTACTCGTTCCCAAGAAGTAAGTGTAGCAGTAGATTCTATTGCAACAAAAATTTTAGATGATGTTAAAAGCAAAAAGTTTTAAAACACAACATAAGTTAGATAAGCATCATAAGCAAACAACAATAAGACTTATAAATTTTTGGGTATTATCTAGTTAATTGTTGTGTTTTTTGCACATAAAGTGTTATTATTGCTAATATAATAAATATAATTTATGTGTGATCTTTTATAAAATTATAAGTTATCTTTTTAGCTAAACAAGAGAAACATTGTTTCTCTTATAATTAGTTAATATTTACAAGATATTTAATATTTATTCTATTTAAACTTTCATTATCAATAATTTAATTTCTTATTTTTATGAATCATAATATTTTATTTATTTATAAGATTATTGAAAACATGTCAAATGTAATTTATATTGCTTATTGTGTTTTGTTTATAATTTATATTTTATATTATGTTTTTTCCCATTCTGTAATATTTTGACTTTTATCCATTAATGATATGCCCATATTTTCAAGCTTATTTCTTATGGAATCTGCTTTATTAAAATCTTTTTGTTTTTTTGCTTCAAGCCTTTGTTGTATTAAAGATTCAATTTTATCTTTTTCTTCATTTGATATTCCAAGCTGAAAATATTCTACATAACTTAATGTTCCCAAGCCTAATATATAATCTATAAGTTCTATATTTGATCTTACCTTTTCTTTATATGCCTTATCTTTTGGGTTTATATCAAGGTATTCATTTGCATTCTTTAAAAACTCTTCTATTATGCTTAATGCAAGAGAGATATTTAAATCATCATCTAATGCATTAAAAAGGTTGTTACAAAAACTACTTTCTACTTTTTGCAATAGAGATTTTCTATATGAATAAAAAAAGGTTTCATCATGTTTTGGTAATTTTTCAAATGAATTTTGTGGGATATTATCTGGTATTATTATTTTTTCATAACCAATTCTTTTTTTAAGTCTATATATTTTATCTAATCTTTTTTTTGAGCTTAATAAATCTTCTTCATTAAAGTTTAATGGGCTATGATAATGTGTGCCTATTAGATAATTTCTTAATATTTCTCCATGATATATTTTTAGTGCATCTTTTATAAAAAAACTATTACCTAAACTTTTACTCATTTTTTCACCATTAATATTTACAAAACCATTATGCATCCAATATTTTGCAATTTCTTTATTACGCAAACATCTAGTTTGTGAAGCTTCATTCTCATGGTGTGGAAAAAATAAATCTTGCCCACCTGCATGAATATCAATGCAAAATTCTTTATCTTTATATGATAATACAGAATCTATCATAGCAGAACATTCAATATGCCAACCCGGTCTACCTCTACCCAACACACTTTCATATCCAATATCATGTTCACCTTTATATGCTTTCCAAAGCACAAAATCCCTTTGATCTTTTTTACCCTCTTCAAATTCTATACGATTAATAGAATCTTTATTATCAAAATGTTTGCTTAAACTTCCATAATAACAATCTTTTGCTACTTCAAGGCAAATATCCCCATTTGGTAATTTATATGCAATATCCTTTTTTAGTAGCTCTTGTATAAAATCTATCATTGATTCTAAGTATTGAGTTGCTCTTGGTTCAAAATGTGCTCTTCTAACATTTAAACAACCCATATCCCTTAAATAACTTTCAATATATTTTTGTGCTAGTTCATTAAGTGGTGTATTTGATTGTTTAGATTTATTTATCAATTTATCATCTATATCTGTAAAGTTTTTTGCAATAATTACCCTATATCCTCTCATTTCAAGAAACCTAGCTAATAAATCAAAACTTATAGCACTTCTTGCATGTCCTAAATGTGCTTCATCGTATACTGTAGGACCACATACATAGATTCTAATTTCATTAGAATCTAATGGAACTAATTCAACTTTTTCTCTTAAATTTGAATCATAAACTTTCATATAATATTCTTCCTTAAGTCATGCTATATAAAAAAATTGTTTAAATACTTGCAATAATACAAATGTAACAAATAATAATATGAACAATAAGATAGCATATTTTTTGTGTTTAATTATAGCTAAAAAATTGTGAATCCCAAATTCCTTAATATTTAAAAACATTAAGAAAAATCCTCCAATGCTACCAGCTAATGCAATAAAAAAATATCTTAAATCCCATAACAAACCACTTGTAATATTAAAATATCTAAAATATAATATAAATAAGGCAGAAAGACATGTGCCTATTGCAAGGGCAATTACAGAAAATTTTGCAGCTTTTGCTTGTTGTTTTTTCGCATACAACCATAAAGAAAAAATCCGTGTTAATCCAAATGGGAGAAGTCCTAACATATAGCCTATAAAAGCCCATGCAACTTGCAATGTATTCTCACGCACAAAATTTTTTCTCTCAAATAACAACCATATTATTTCATTACTAAGTATTATTCCGCTAATTGTGCATATAGAAAGCGTTATAAGCAAAAACCAAAAAGCAGTTTTTAGATTCTTTAATGCTTTTACCTCATCTTTTCTTTCTATAGCTTTTGCTATCGTTGGGAATAATGCACTAGAAATTGCAATAGCAAAAATTGCTAAAGGTAGCTGAAATACTCTATTTGCAAAATTTAAAACACTTACGCCACCATCTGAATTTGGCAAAAGAGTTATAAGGCTAGAATCTATTATTGCTATTATTTGTGCAGTAGAAGCTCCAAGCATAGCAGGAAAAAACGCCTTAAAAAAAACTTTTATATCAACCATTAAACATAATATATTGTGTTTTGCTTTTATATACTTTTTATGATAACTTTTAGAAATATTTATAGGCAATTGTTCATTTAATTCCTTATTTTGTCTAAAATTTATACCAAAAAATGTAATTTTCATGCAAGAATTGTTATACCATTGTTTAAGTGATGTTATACCTATATATTGAAGTTTTAAAATACCTGAAGTATAAAGAGGATAAAAATGTATTAGTATTTGACAAATACCGCCAATAATAACACTATAGCTTAATATATATACTGCCTCCAATAATTCTGTATCAATAAGAACACTATGCTTAAATTGATATGGCATCATGGCAATAATCATTGAAATATTTAAAAGTGTAGTATTATAGGCATTTACCCAAAAAATATTTTTATATTGCAATAAAGTGCTTAAATATGTTACAACAAATATTAATATAAGATACCAAAAATGTATTTTAACAAGTGGCATAGCAAGAGAAATTCTATCTTCATTGTATCCTAATGCAAGAATCTTTGTGATAAATGGTGCAAACAACATAACAAATAAACTAATAATAAGAATAAAAAATATAAAAATCCAAAATATACTAACGCTAAAAGCCCCTTTTTTCTTAGAGCTTATGAAAAACGGCAAGAAACTTTGAACAAATGCACCTTCGCTAACTACTCGTCTAAACATATTTGGAAATTTAAATGCTATAAAAAATATATCACTATAAATACTTGTCCCAAATATTGCAGCTTGCATTGCATCTCTAATAAATCCAAGGATTCTTGAGAGTAAAATTCCAAAGGCATTAGTAAAAAAAAACTGCCTTAATTTACTTTTTTTGTTTATTATGTGTAGCATTTATATATCTCTATTTATTTGAATATTTAATAATGTTTTTTAAATATTTTAGATTTTTTAAATCAAAAATATAGTAAAATATTTAAGTTAAATTGATTATGATATTTTAACAAATAAATTTGATTTTAAGGCTATGGCATGATTTTTTTTGGAAAAAAGAAATTAAAAGGCGTGAAAGAATGGGTTAAGCAAACAACTCAATTTTGCAATGATTCTGAATTAAGTTTTAATGAATGTATTTTTCATGTTTCACAAGTCCATACCTTTCTAAAAAAAGATGACACAGCTGTAAATCCTAATTTTTTTAAAGATATTTATGATCAAACTGATGATGAAATATACCAAATTTTTGATTTAGATGTTATACCAAAGGAATATGATTTCTCTAAGTTAAATTTTATTTTTAGTTATCGCCATTTAGAGGCAACACTAATTTTTAGTGAAGGTTTCTTTATTGACAACAGAGAAAATTACACCTCACAATTAACAGATTATATAATTGCATTTTTAATTCAAAAAGAAATTATTATAACAAATGTAGATAAAATTAAGTTAAGAGTGGAGAAAATAATCAATGATAATTTTAAACCACCATATACATTAACAGAAGAGAGACGCTTTACTTTTTTAAGAGCAAAAGCAAATATAAAAAAACAAGGTTTTACAAATTTATTAGAACAAAAATGGTGTAAAGAAAACAATAAAGGTGCTTTACCTAATGCGCTTTATGCCGTTAAAGAGGGAGAACATATAGGGTTTTTTTTAAAAGATTCTATACCAACTTCTGGTAGAAACTTACAAGGTGAATTTATAGATATGAAGAATTTAGACTTAAATACCCCAAAAAAAGATAATAAGCCAAGACAAGATTCGGCTGAATTTGAAAGTGGCACATTTAGATATAAATCTCCACCTGATGTGCAAACAGGAATAAAAAAGATTGAAGATGGGCAGGTTATAAAATATGAGGCTGAAGGGCATGGTGTTATAGAATTTGCCGAAGCAGGTTTAAAACTAATTGATATAGCTACATTTCAACAAATAGGTAGGACAAATAGTATTCTTGGTGGAGTGGATAAAATGGTTGAGATAGATGTAGATTGTCCTGATAAAACTAAAGATGCAGTTCAAAATGGAGCAATTATTGAAGCTGAAGTCGTAAATGTAAAGGGGACTATAGGAGAAAAAGTAATTATTAAAGCAAAAAAATTAAATGTTAATGGACAAACACACCAAAGTTCTATTTTATACGCAGAAGAAGCAAGTATTAATATACATAAAGGTGTATTATATACAAAAGAAGCTGATATTGAAAAGCTTGAGGGTGGAAAAGTGTATGGTAATGATGTAAATATTATAGACGCACAAGGTGCAAGGGTAACTGGAGATCGTATAGTAATATCAAAATTGCATTCTAATACAAAGGTGAGGTTTTGTGAAAAATTACACTTAAAAGCTATTAATGGAAGTGAAAATCAAATTTCTTTTGATATGTTTGCAAGTCTTGATTATAGGCAGCAATTATCTACAGTTATAAACCTAGATTCTCTTTTAAAAGACAATATTAATGCAAGAATATCATTCTGTAAAGCACTTGCAGATAAATTACATAAGATCAAACCAATTATTGAAAGCCTAAAGCCTGTTATAGATCGTAGTAAGAAAGAAGGATTTGAGCTTGATCCTGATACAAAAAAGACTTTAGGTTTTTATGTTTTATTATTAAAACAAATTAAAGAGCAAAAAGATATGGCTACAAAATTACAAGGAATTCGCACAGAAAATACAAGAAGAGGTAAAGAATTAGAAGAAAAGCTAGGTGAAGCAAAGATAACAACAGAGTCTAGTTGGAAAGATAGCAATCAAATTATTTTAACTAGACATTTTCCACCATCAACAAATAAGATTTTTACACAAGATTCTGAAATGTTTGAGGTATATATAGACATGGATGGGCAAATGCAAAAAAATCAGCAATAAAATACAATTTAGGATTTATATGAAAAAGATATTATTATATTTATTTATTTATACTTTAAATATATTTGCTAATGATAAACTGCAAGTAAGTGTTAGTATTCCACCATTATATTTTTTTGTAAATGAAATTGCAAAAGAAAATGTTAATATAAATATAGTAGTGCCACCAAATAAAAATGCTGAAACATATGAACCAACATTTAATGGTATGCAAATGATGGGACAATCTGATATTTTTATAGGTATTGGTATGCCTTTTGAAAAAATATGGTTACCAAAAATTTTAGATGCAAATAAACAACAAAGCAAAACAATAGTATTGCTTTTAGATGAAAAAATGAATAAAAAAAATTATATGCATTTATGGTTAAGTATAAACAATGCTAAAGAAATAGCAAATATTATTGCAAATGAACTTGCAAATAAAGATAAAAAACATAAATCATTTTATATAGAAAATGCAAATAAATTAATAAATTCTTTAGATAAATTAGAACAAAAAATTAAAAGATATATTGAATCTATGCCAAACAAAGAATATATAGTATATCACCCTATACTTGATGAATTCTCTAAAGAATATGGATTGATAGAGCATACATTAGAACAACATGGAAAAAAATATGGAATACAAGAGATTTTGAGTCTTGCAGAATTAGGAAAAACTTTAAATATAAAGAGAGTTTTTACAGAATACGAAAATAAAGACATTTTAACATTAGCTAAATCTATAAATGCAAAAGTAATTATTATTGATGCACTCAATAAAGATTATTTAAATAATCTTGAACATATTTTTATGGAAATATCAAAAAGTTATATACCTTAATTATTAGATTCTAAAACATAATAACAAATGAATATATTAACATATGCAATATTAAAAGCATTAAGAAATATTTTAGATTCTAAAAATATAAAATTATTGTATATTATTAATACTCTTTTAATTCTTGGTAGAAAATATACAA
>JARIAP010000037.1 GCA_029257755.1 Helicobacter sp. | reverse complement strand
GTTCTTGTTTTTGTTTCATTATATATTCCTTAACTATCAATTTATAATATTATAGCAAAAAATATATTTACATAAACGACATTATATGTAAAAATAATATTTATTATGTATTATTAAAAATTTATTTGCAATATTGTAAAAATCATGCAAAAATATTTAATTTACAATAAATTAACTTATTTTAATATTATCAATTGCTATTTATTTTATATAATTTAAAAACTTAATATTGTTTTGTATCTTCATTATTTTTTAGAATCATAATTTCTTAACTATTTATTGCTTTAAGATAAAAATTAACATGTAAGCATAAATTATTATCAATACTCACACATGATAAAATACTTGATAATCATTAAACTAACAATAAGTCAATGGCTAATATAAAATAAGTTTATTTATATATTGTAATTATAAAATATCAACATCGTTTATATGAAATATCTTAAATATTTTTAACATTTCTTTATGTTCTCTTATGTCATGCACTCTTATTATATCTGCACCATTTTGTAATGATATAAAATGCGTAAGCAAAGTTGCTTCTATATAATTTTTCCTTGTATTATCATTTTCTTTTGTATCTAATTGTATAATTTTTGCTAAAAAACTTTTATGACTTGTGCCAATTAAAAGTGGTTTCTTAAAATGTTTAAAATGCGATAATTGCGAAATAATTTGTATATTTTGTTGCATAGTCTTTGCAAATCCTATCCCTACATCAAGTATGATATTTTTACAATGGTTATGAGCAAGATATGCGAGTTTTTGTTCAAAAAATTCATCAATATCAAGTATTAAATTTGTATAGTTACAATTATCTTGCATATTGCTTGGTTCACCTTGTATATGCGTTAGAATATATGTTGTTTTTGGATTTGATTTTAATATTTCTATCATATTTTCTGGCTTTCCGCTTATATCATTTATTATGCTAAACCCATTATCAATGGCTATCTTTGCTGTCTCTTTATTATATGTATCAATGCTAAATTTTGTTGTAGTTTTTATACTTTTAACTTCATTAAAAATATCTTGTAATCTTTTAATTTCAATATCTTCAGGTACAAATTTGCTACCCGGTCTAGAACTTACTGCACCTATGTCTATTATGTCTGTTCCAATTTCAATATACTCATGTATTTTTTCTATTGCTTTAGTGCTACTAAATTCTTCATAAAAACTATTTGAATCCACATTAATAATTCCCATAATTTCTTTATCAAAATTTTTATCTATTTGCACAAATTCTTTAAGTTCTTTTGCCATAGCTTTTAAACCAAATGGTTGCATTTGCATTTTCATTATTAACAATTTTAATGCCTTTGGTGTGCCATATAATAGACAATCATAATGAGTTTTTTTGCATAATATAGCATCTCTTGGAGTTACAAGTTCTGCACCATTACTAAGAGCATCTTGTTTTAATATTTGCATTGCTTGAATCTTTAAGCGTGAAATTTTAAATCCTAAAATCTGTGTTTTATCTTTCATTATACTATAACCTATATCATCTGGTTCAATTGATTTCATTGCTTCATTAATATTTCTTACTCTTTCTAATCTCATATACACTACCTTTTAATAAGTGATAATAAAATTGGCAAAATTGCGAAATGAACACTTTGCTTACTATGCAATGCTTTTAATGCTAAATCAAATCTTTCTAACCCTTCTTTATCAAGCAAAATATTATGTTTTGCTATGCTATGCAATATTTGTGTTAATAAGATTCTGCCTTTTTCATATGTTGGATTTTCTTTTTCTAGCTTTTGTATATAGTTATAAACTATTGGTATATTTAAATGTGTAATATCTAACTCAAATGGTTCTACAATTTTTTTGTTTTGCTTATTAAATACAACAAGTCGTGAAAATATAGTTGGCATAAGCTTATTTCTACTATCAATATGTAACATAAATATAATATGAGATGGTGGCTCTTCTAATATCTTTAACAAAGCATTTTGTGCAAAATGATTATATGAATAAGCAAAAATAGCTATAATAATATCTTGATGTGTTGCTATATGTGCTTCTTGTATAATATTATGCACATGAGTAATCTTTAACTCTTCTTCTTCAAATACCCTTAAAGATTCTTTTTTATATATATTTTTTAGATAATTTATCTCTCTTGAAAAATCATTTGTTATAACAATACATGATCTTTTAAAAGATAAAATAAAATCTGGATTTATCTTGTTTGGTGCATGAAAACTATTATTAGTTGTTATGCTTACATTAGAATTATCATTCATATTAAATCCTAATAACTTTCAATATTAAATTCACCACATATTCCTGAAAAAAGAGTTTGTTCAAAGATTCTATATGCTTGTAAAAGTTTAAAATCAAGATTAGGATCATTTGAATTTAAAGTAAATGAATGTTCTAAAGAATCATCAAGAACCCATAAAAAAGAATCTCTTAAGTCAAGTGCAAACTCCGCAAATACACTATTACTTTTGCCTATATACCATAACGCATAACTATTATAAGATATATCAAGAATATCTTTTACAGATTCGGATTGCTTTGCTTCTAATAGATTTATTAAAGAAGAATCAAGCCCATATACTGGTATAAATGGACGATTTATTTCACTATTATTCAAATGATTTAAGATATAGTGCTTTAACCATATTCTCTTAGAATCTACACAGAGTAAAAATGTTCCACCATTAATTATAAAAGATACTGCTCTTGCTACTATTGGTGTCCAGCTATTTCGCATTATTTCAAGCCATTGTAATGGCATACGATTTATATCTTCTGCATCTTTACGCAAAGCATTCATCATCCATTCATTAATATTTTGTGCCACAATATTTCCTAAATTATTTATCTAATTCATAGGCTGCATGTAGTGTTCTTACGCTAAGCTCTGCATATTTTAAATCAATTAGCATAGATATTTTAATCTCACTTGTGCTTATCATCCTTATATTTATATTGTCTTTTGCCATTGCTTGAAAAGCTTTAGTTGCAACACCACTATGACTTTTCATGCCAACACCAACAATAGAGACTATTGCAACTTCATCATCATAATCTATTAAATCTGCATTTGAACTAAACTCTGATAATGTTATTTTAGCTTTTTCTAATTCATTTTGTGGGACAGTAAAATCAAGGTTTGTTTTAGAATCTCTACCAATAGTTTGCACTATCATATCAACATTTATATTTGCATTTGATAATTTACCAAACAATTCTGCTGCTATACCCGGTTTATCTTTTATACCAATTAAACTTACTCTTGCTTGATTTTTATCTAATGCTATACCGCTTACAATAGGTTTTTCCATAATTTCATCCTCATTTGTGATTAAAGTTCCAATATCATTGCTAAAACTACTTTTTGCATATATTGGGACACTTAGTTTTTTTGCAAGTTCTACTGAACGAGTAAGTAATACTTTTGCCCCCATACTTGCTAATTCTAACATTTCATCATAACTTATTTTATCTATTTTTTTTGCTTTAGATTCTATACGCGGATCTGTTGTATAAATACCATCTACATCGCTATAAATTTCACATAAATCCGCATTTAATGCACCTGCTAATGCAACTGCTGATAAATCACTACCTCCCCTACCAAGTGTTGTAATTTCACCTTTATCACTTAAACCTTGAAAACCTGTTACAACAACTATATAACCTTGTTCTAAAAGATTAAAAATATTCTCTGTATCAATATGCTGTATTCTTGCCTTTGTGTGATTAGAATCTGTTTTTATTCCTGCTTGTCTGCCATTAAGAGAAATTGATTTTAAACCCATTGCATTTAAAGCTATACTTAATAGTGCTGCACTAATTTGTTCGCCACTACTTAATGCCATATCTAAGTCTCTCTCATTTGGGGTAGATGTGAAAGATTTTCCATATCCTAGTATTTCATCTGTTACACCACTCATTGCAGAAACAACAATTACAAGCTTATTTGTTTTTATATTTATTTGATTTTTATCCGCATTATTAGTGCTATATATAGATTTTGCTATTCTTTTTGCTACATTTTGTATTCTATCTGTGCCACCCATACTAGTGCCACCATATTTTTGAACAATTAGCATTAAATATACCCTTCCTTTTTAAAATAATTTAACACTTGTATATATATATGTTTTTTAAAGTTTGTAACTTTTTCTAAAAGATTTTTAAATCCCAAAAACTCATATTGTGAAAACTCTGGCATTTCTGTTTTTATATTAATTATAGAATCTGATTTTAGTTTTACTAAAAAATATCTTTGTTTTTGTCCTATATATGGTGCCATTTTTTTCATCACCGATTGAGGAAAATCATACTTTATCCATATTGGATATTCTGCAATTATTTCCACCTCATTAGTTCCTATTTCTTCTTTAAGCTCACGCAATAAAGCATCTTTTGGGCTTTCCCCAAAATCAATACCACCTTGTGGAAATTGCCATACATATTTTAAATCACTTCTTTCTGCTACAAAAAACTCACAAATTGATGGATATTTTGAAGATAATATTATAGCAGCCACATTTGGTCTATACTTGTTATCATTATCTTTGCTTATTGCATTTTCCGTAATATCGCACACTTACTCTTACCTTATTTTTTTATATAATAATAACATTTTGAAATCGATTATTGGTAATTATTATCTTATATATTGTAAAATTTTGATTATTTTTGTTTTATTTAGGAATTATTTTTGCTACATTAATAAATTTAGTATTTCACAACTAAAAATTATATAAATTATTTTTTAAGGAAAATAAGTGATTAAAAAAATTATTGTTTCTATTAGTATATCTGTTAGTGTATTTTGCTTAGCAGATTCTAATGATAATATTGATTTTGAAGAATATAGTATGTATATGCCTACTTCAAATCAACTTTTTAATAAATTTGACATTACAACTATGAATGCTTTTAACATTCCATCTGAATACATGGCAACATTAAAAGCAGAAGGAAGATTAATAGATGTGGATACTACAAGATGGAAATATTTAACAAAGCAATACGAAAATGGGTATGAATTTATTCCTACATTAAGAAAAATGTTAGCAGATGCTGATGTTCCTCAAGAATTTTTATTTCTTGCTATGGCTGAATCTGAATTTAAGTCACAGGCTTTAAGTTCTAAAAAAGCAGCGGGTATTTGGCAGCTAATGCCAACTACTGCAAAAGAATTAGGTTTAATAATTGATGATTATATAGATGAAAGACAAGATCCAATAAAAAGCACACAAGCAGCAATTAAATATCTTAGATATTTGTATAAAGCTACAGGTAAATGGTATCTTGCTGCAATGGCTTATAATTGTGGTTTAGGCAGGTTAAACAAAGCTATAAATGAAGCACATAGCGACAATATAGAAATTTTGTTAGATGAAGAAGAACAATATCTTCCACTTGAAACTAGAAATTACTTAAGAAAAATAATGTCTATGTCTCTAGCATTTTCAAATGCACATGAATTAAAACAAGCGAATAAAGAATATATGTTAAATAGAGGAGCTGGAGATTCTTTAGCTATTGTAAATGTAAAATCGGGAAATTCATTAGCAAATATTGCTAAAGGGGCTAATATGAGTTTAAACTCATTAAAAAACTACAATAGACATTTTAAATACGATTTTATACCATTAGGACAAAAAGAATATCAAGTATATATACCTTATGAAAAATTGAGTTATTTTAAGCAAAATTTTAAAGATTCAATCGATATAAAATCATATTTTATTGTTTATCGTGTAAAAAAAGGTGATAGCTTGATACATATTTCAAAAAAATATAATGTTTCAGTAAATCAAATAAAAAAAGCAAATTCATTAAAAACAAATAGATTATCAATTAACCAAAAACTTATGTTACCAATTGTTATAAACAAAAACACAAACTCTAAAATATCTAATAATAATGTTTCAATAAGCCACAATAATATTTCAAATACAAAAAAGAAAGCTAGTAGGAGTTAAATTGCAATTTATATATAAAAATTTTACCATATTACTTATACTTAATTCATTTTTATTTATTGCATGTGCTCCAGATAGCAAATATATTGGTGGCAAAGGCTCACTTAGAAATTATGAATCTATTAATGCATATGAGAATCAAGCAATAAAATATAATCAAAATTATAACAAACAAACACAATCTAGCTTTAGTAGCACTCTAGTAGCAAATGATAGAGATAATATTAAACAAACACCACAAAATACAAGAAACAATCCTACATATAATAACAATAAACAGCAAGTAAGCATAATATATAAAAAACAAGATCCTACTGCTAAAAATGGTAACTATGAACCGCCAGTTACAGGAAATGGTAGTTTTGAACCAACGCAATCTCTATTGGGCGGTATGCGTGATAGTGAAGCTATACAAAGAGCTACTATGAAACCATACAATGTTAGAGGCAAAACATATCGCCCACACCCTGTAAAAGTTGGTGATAGTTTTGATGGCATTGCTAGTTGGTATGGTCCAGATTTTCATGCTAGAGCGACTTCTAATGGAGAAACATATAATATGTATGCACATACAGCTGCACACAAAACACTTCCAATGAATACAATTGTAAAAGTATTTAATAAAGATAATGGTAAAATTACTTATGTAAGAATTAATGATAGAGGACCATTTGTTGATGGTAGAATAATAGATTTGTCTAATGTAGCAGCAAGAGATATTCAAATGATTGGAAAAGGTGTAGCAAATGTAAGAATAGAAGTCGTTGGTTTTGGCGGAACACTAAAAAATAATACGCAGATAAAAGATTCTAATAATATAAAAAATAACAAGAACTCAAATATAACATCAAATAAAGTTAAAGAAAACAATATTAACAATAATCAATATAACAAAAATACTTATACAACATTAAAACGAAATAATTCTAATATAAACACAAATAATGAAATAATTACAAGAAATAATCCCAATGAAAATACAATTACAAATGATAAAAAATATAATGATAATTCAAATAGAATATTAAAAAACAACAATGATAACACTAATGAAACTTTATATAATGAATCAAAATCACAGCAAACAACCATAGTAAATTATCCTAATAATATAGAAACAACAAAAACTAATACTAATCAACATAAAGAAAATGCTGTAAAATCTATCAATAATAGCAATACATTTGATACAATAGAAGAAGATTTACCAATAGAACAAAAGGATAAAAAAATAGATAAAGATAAAAATATAAGTAATAAAAATTATAAGATTCAAGAATATAATGAAGAATATATGGAAGTTAAGATTCCACCAAATATAGACAATAATAAATCTATAGAAGATATTAATCAATCATTGCAGAAATTAAAAGATTCTACAAACAATTTATCAAATAAAACACAAAACAAAATTGATGAAATAAATGTAGATAAAAATAAAGAAGAAGCTAATACACAAGATAAAAACCCACTAAAGACTGATAAAAAACTACTAGATAACAAACAGAATGTAGCTAATTTTATGGTATCTTTAAATGTATTTAGCAATATGGAAAGAGCACAACATTTTAAAGAAGAAAGCATTAAAATAGTAGAAAATACACAATATACATTAGATATTGTTTCTATGCCAAAAAATCTATATCGTGTTGCCATTAGAGGCTTTATAACTCATGATGAGGCAAAAGAATTTATCACAAACAACAATATAGTAGGACATGTAGTTGAAGAAAACAAATAAAAAATGGCTAGATTTCATAAAATATATATTGAAATAAGTGATATTTGTAATTTAAAATGCACTTTTTGTCCCCCCAAGAAAGGCAAAAGGGGTGTTATGCCCGTTTATGTTTTTGAATCTATTGCAACTCAAGTTACAAAATACACAAATCTAGTTAGTTTGCATGTGTTGGGTGATCCATTATGTCTATATAATATAGAGCAATATATAAATATAGCCAATAATATAAACTTGAAACTTGATATTGTTAGTAGCGGTATATTTCTACATGATAAACAATTTGATATATTGTGTAGCAACAATATCCATCAAGTAAGTTTTTCTCTTGATGCTTTTTATGATAATGAAAAATATAATTCAAGTTTTAATAAATCAGAAGATGATTATATAAACACAATAATTAGATTCTATCTATATGCTAAAAAATATTCTCCAAACTTATATATAAATTTAAGACTTTTTAATAACTATGATTATTCAATATTTCTTGATAAATTTAAAGAATATGTGCCACAACCAACAAAAAGACGCATAAGACTTGATAAAAACTTTTTCTTGCGTTTTCACACACCATTTAAATGGCATAGCAAAAATATAAAATCAACTAACCAAATACAAATACAAAAAAATATAAATAAGCCATATTGTTTAGGTGGTATAAAACAATTAGCAATTCTTGCAAATGGAATTGTAGTCCCTTGTTGCATTGATGTATATAATATAATAAAACTTGGTGATTTAACATTGCAATCTTTTGATGAAATATTAGAATCTAAGGAATTTATATCATTTTGCAATTCTCAATATTCATATTCAAATCTACCACCTATATGTAAAATATGCACATTTCGAGGCGTTTAATTAAAATTAATTTAATTATAAAATAAGATTACATAAAAAACTATAATATTATTAAACACTTTTATTGTTATTAAGTGATTTTTAAAAAATATTAAGTATAAGTTAAAAAAAATCAAAATTATATAGCTAAATAATATTTGTTTTGATTTTCTTAAGCAATATTAATCTAATAATCTTATAAAAATTCACTATTAGTAATATCTAGTTTCAACTTATCAAGAGTTTTATTAAAACTATCATTTCTACATAATATTGGACATTCACTGCAATTTATATTATTATAAACCTCTCTTATTTTAGAACCTCTCCAAATATCTTCTAAATTTTCCTTATCTAATTCGCCTATTAAATGTTTTTGACTTTGTCTAAAATGCAAACATGCCCACACTTTAAAATCAGCACTAATCACAGTGCTAAAAAACATCCCATGGCATTTATTATATCCACGATTTACAACATTTTCCATTTCTTTATATTTTTGATAACTAGCAACTATTTTAAATTGGTTATCTTCGTATTTTTCACGCAATTCTAAAAGAATAGGTAAAATATCAAGTGTATCACCTGTAAATGGTCTAAATTGTGCAAAATCTGCACCTCTTTCTTTTACTAAGCAAACAAATTTCTCCATATCTTTTTGTGTATCTTTATTTGTTAAAAAACCTACTCCAAAACTTGTTTTAGAATTAATTTCTTTTTTTATTCGTGCAAACATTCTTATATTTTCTAATGTCTTTTCAAAATGATAATGCTTCATTCCATGTATCTTTTGATACATTTCCGGACTTCCTGCATCTAATGATATTCTAAAGTATTCTAAATTTTGTGCAATTATCCTGCATTTATGTTCATCAAGATTCATACCATGTGAATTTAACCCTATATTCATACCTGCTTTTTTAAGCTCATGTATGGCATATTCAAAATATGGGCTAACAGTTGGTTCTCCGCCACCAGATAAAATCACTCCTTTATTATCAAGACTAACTAGTCCTTGTATTATTGAATCTATTTGTTCCTTTGTTAATTCTGCATTATTTTCATTATTTCCACAACATCCCGGACAACGATGATTGCATTTATTTGTTAGATCAAGTTCAGTTACAATTAAAGTTTTATGTGAATTTAAAAAATAATTAACCTTATCTGTATAATGTAATATTTTTTCACTTGAATTAAATTGATTAATCTTTGCCATTTTATCACCTTATTTTTTAATTAATTTAAAGAAATATTTTAAATTATCATATCGTCATTATCCCTTACAACATTTAAAAATTTTTTATAATCTCTTATGTATTCTGCTTCATTATAAAAATCATTTGCAAGAATTACTAACTTACATCCATAAGAAAAATTACACATTTCTCTCCATATATTTTTACCTATGTAAAGCCCCATATCAGGACGATTCAAAGTAATAATTTCTTTTTTGAATCCATCATCTAATATAAAATCACATGATCCATCCATAGCTATTATTATTTGCTCTAATTCTGTATGAGCATGACCACCTCTTGGTTTATCTGGTGAAGTATCAAATATATAATATACTCTCTTTATTGCAAAAGGAATATTTTTATTATTCTCTAAAGCTATAAGCTTACCTCTTTCGTCTCCCATAGTTTGAAAATATACACAATGATAACCCATAAATTAACCCTAGATTCTAAAAGTTATTTTCTATAATATGCCTAAGATATATTCCATACCCGCTTTTACTAAGTTTATCTGCACGAGATAATAATTCATCTTGAGTAATCCATCCATTATTATATGCTATTTCTTCAAGACATGCTATCTTAGTTCCTTGTCTTAACTCTATTGTTTGAACAAAACTACCCGCTTCAATTAAGCTATCATGAGTTCCTGTATCAATCCATGCAAAACCTCTACTAAGTATTTGACCTTTTAATCGTTTTTCTCTTAAATAAACCTTATTTACATCTGTAATTTCTAATTCACCACGATTACTAGGAGTTAAATGACTTGCAATTTCAATTGCATTGTTATCATAGAAATATAAACCTGTTGCGGCATAATTACTTTTTGGTTTTTGCGGTTTTTCTTCTAATCCTATAATTTCATTGTTTTTTGATATTTCTGCTACACCAAATCTTTCTGGATCTTTAACTCTATACACAAAAATAGTAGCAAATCCACTATTAGCATTATTTTTTGCAGAATCAAGCATTGGGCTAAATCCTTGACCATAAAATATATTATCACCTAAAATAAGAGCTATAGAATCATTTTTTATAAAATCTTTTGATAATACTAACCCTTGTGCTAATCCTTCTGGATTTTTTTGCACACAATATTCTATATTCATACCAAGCCAATTTCCATTATCAAACAATTCTGCAAATCTAGGTGTATCTTGTGGTGTAGATACTATAATAATTTCACGAATACCAGCAAGCATAAGAACAGACATTGGATAATATATCATTGGTTTATCATA
>JARIAP010000030.1 GCA_029257755.1 Helicobacter sp. | reverse complement strand
TTGCTTTTGGTCCTCTTGTGCAATTGATTAAATCAAATTCATAACTAGCACCTGTTTCATTATTAGTTAAAGTTATTGTATTTTTAGCCATAACCATCCTTTTCAATAAACTAAGTATTAATTCTAATAAAGTTAATTTTACAATAAAAAGAAACTCAACTAGATTTAATTCATTTTATCGTTTTTTAATTTAACTTTTAGTAGTATCATTTATTATTATGTTTGCAAATATATGTATGTTACAAAAATACAATCATTCATATTTTGTTTATATTATTCAACATGCTTTCTATATTATTTCATTCTTATTCATAATATTTAAAAATCTATATAATGTATTTGCTATAAGATACATATTGCTATTGTCATTTAATATACTATATTTATAAGAAATCCCAATAATATACAACCTATCATATCCTTTACATATAACACAATAAACCATTATTTAAGCTATCTTCAATAATAAATAATTGTTTACTAAATCTTCTAGAATATATCCATATAATTTAAAATATACATATTTTCTTCGCATTTATATCCAAATAACATATCAATAATATTATTTTTTAATTTATTAATATACAAACCTTCATTATTTGTCAATACTTTACCATTGCTAGATAATAAAAATTGCTTATAATCTTGCGGAAGTTTAATAAAAAATTCTTCTCTAATTTTTCTCTATTTTTTAGCATATAAACTTTAATATCATTGTTATTCTTTAATTGGCAATTTAGTTAAATAGATATTCTATCTTAATTGTTTTATAATCTAATTTTATTGTTTTATTATTATAATATTGCAATATAGAATCTAGCTATATCTAATTTTCATATATTCACTAGGTATTAAATATTTTTCAACAGAAATTATTTTATTATATATACCAGCATCATAACCTATTTTATATAATCGTTCTAATGCTTGCATTTGTATATTATTTAGCGTATGTGAATTATCATTTGCATAAAGATTTAAGTATATATCTAATTCTTCTGCATTGATTCTAACTAAATTATTTTGGAGCAACATATTTGACAATATAGGTTTATATTGTAAGCCTATTTGTATTGCACGAGTAAGTGTATTTTCTAATATAATAGCACGATTAAGTGGTATAGATCTTCTTAATGCCATACCACCAAGTGGAAGCGGTAAGTTTTGTTTTGCCAATTCTTGCCATATATCCCATATAAACACTTCTACCTCTAAATCATTTGAAAAATTCAAAATAGACTCATGTATTAAAATTCCTGCATCAACTTCTCCACTTAATACGCTAGATTCAATATCTAAGAAATTTTTATAAATAATTCTTGCATTTGGATAACTTATTTTAAACAACATTGCATTTGTTGTATTAGCCCCACTAAGTGCTACTTTAAAATTCTTTTTTAAAACTTTACCCTTTTTCTTTACCATCTTTGGACCATAACCTTCACCAAAACTCATGCCCGTTCTTAACAGCACATATTCATCACATATATTTGGATAAAGAGAAAAAGATATTGCACTAATATCATACTCCCCATTTAAACAAGAAGTGTTTAAGGTTTCAATATCAAGGGCTATATTTTTTAATTTATATGGAGATGTAACCCAACCAAATGATATAGCATAATACATAAAAATATCATCGGCATCTGGACTATGTGCTATTGTATAAAAATTATTGTGTGTTGTTAAATCATTTCTTAATTGCTGCATAATGTCTCCATGTTTTATATTAAATAATAACAAATTATAAAATATGTAATAATTTTAACAAAAACTATAAATTTTATGATTTTACTTTGCCATTTTTATATATGGTTTCTTTTATTATATCGCCATATTCATTGTATTCTTTTGTTATGCCTTCTTTTTTTCCATTCTCATATTCTATTTCAAAATGAATCTTACCACTTTTATAATAAATTTTAGCTATACCATTTTCTTTTTTGTCTATATATGGTGTTTCTCTCCAAATAACCTTATTTTCATAATATGCTTTCTTTATGCAACCATTTTTATAATCTGCATTATTCTCACATTCTTTCATACTATTTGTATTTGTATAGGAAACATTTATTAATGTAAATAAAATTAAACCTATCATTGTTATTTGCTTTGACATTTGTATAAATCCTTTATATATAATTACGATATTATATCATAAACATAGAAAAGGTTTCAAATGAGATTATGCAAAACAATATTATTATTTTTTTTCAGCACAACTATGATTTATGGAAAACAAACTTCAACAGACATTATACAAAATGAGAAAAAAGATCAAGAAATGGAAAATGGTATTGTTTTGCATGGTGGTTTAGAAATTTTCAATAAAACTGCTTTTAATGTGAAGCAATTATTGCCAAATAATAGTTATGGTTATGTGCTAGGGCAATTAAGTATTGGTTATAATTATAATAACTTTGAGTTTATGGTTGGTGCAGTTGCTGCTGGACTTACCTATGATTCTACTAAAGAAGGACTTGGTTTTAATTATATAGGTGCATATCCGGGATACTTCAATAATATAGAAGCAACAGCAGATAACACACATAAAATATTTGTGCATAATGCATTTATAAAATATCAAACAGATAATTCAATGATTAAAGTTGGTAGATTTGAACAAGAAAATGATGATTGGTTTGATAGTTATGCAGAAGGTTTAAATGCTATATTTAAATTTGCAAATAATTATCATATTAAATTATTTGGGTCAAGTGCAATTGCACTTGTAGGAAATGGTTGGCTAACTGATTTTAGCACTGCATATTCAACTTATGGTATAGTAAATGCTGAATTTGGGTATAAAAATGATCTTTTTAACACAGAATTTTATGTATATTATGGATATAATGAATATACAGCACCAGGTATAAACCTTGAATTTACATTAGGCAATAAAGACTACATAAGTTATAATACAAAAGTTACTACACTTTTTCCTATTCATAGCAAAAATATACTAAAAATAGGCAATCATTTTTTTGCAGACTTTCAAAATCCCATAGGTTTTACATCTAGCATACTATTGCGTCAAGATATAAATATTTTTGATAGATATAAAATTGCACTTGCTGTTTATAAAAACATTGGGAATGCTAATGCTCGTATAGGCATGTTTGGGAATCCAATAGGAATTGATATTTGGGATAATAGTGTATATGAAACAGGTGCATCATTAAATGCCTCTGTTGCACCAGACGCATTAAGCATATTACTATTTACACAAGCAAAATACAATAATATTGCAACATTTGTTAAAAATATATCATTTCAAATCAATGGTAGATATACAACTGCACCAAGTGCAACTGATTATTCTCTAAAATTTATTTGTGATTGGCAGGTTCTAGATAATGTTAATATAGGAATTATTGCAAATTATTATACACATATAATACAACATGATGCTTGGAATAATTCTAATTATACAATATTAGAAGGAAAACATATTTTAGATAGAAGTTATATAATGACATCAATTAATTATGCTTTTTAATTAAGTAACTAATACTAAAACATAAATACTATGATAAAATTTATTCTATATATACAAATTTATATAAGGTATTTATAAACTATGAATTTATCACTCAAAAGATGGATAACTTCCAAGCCATTTTATATCATTTTCTCTTTTTTTAAAAATTCTTTGAACACTATCATCATCTTTATGTCCATAAAAATCCATATAGAATCCAGAGTGATAAATATTTTCACTTTTTACAGGTCTAGAATCTATTTTTGTAATATTAATATTTTCTTCCTTAAAATCTCTCAACAATTCAAATAAAGAACCAGATTTAGTAAAATCTTTACTACTTACAAATATTGATGTTTTATCGTTTTTACCTTTTTGATTTGTAAAATCACTAATAATTACAAATCTAGTTTTATTTGCATAATGATTTTGTATATTTGCAAACATAATTGGAATATTATATATTTTTGCTGCAATTTCAGAACAAATTACAGCACTATCATTCTCATTGCTTGCAAGTTTAGCACCTAATGCGGTTGAACCTACAGATATATGCTCTATCTCATTTAATTGATTATGTTGCAAAAAGTTACTACATTGCCCAAATGCAATATCTTTTGAATATATTTTTTTTATACTAGATATATTGTTTGCATTTGTTGCAAAACTATGATGTATTGGCAATACTATTTCATTAACTATTTTTAAATTGTGTTGTGCAAGATTATCAATAGTTTCTCCAACCATACCATTTGTATTATTTTCAAGCGGAACAACACCATATTTAGCATTTCCTCTCTGCAAAGCATCAAATACTGCCTTAATATTAGTAAGTGGTAAATATGTACTTAATGGACCAAAACGATTTTCTGCAGCTTGATGAGTGTAACTACCTATTGGTCCTAGAAATGCTATTTTTTGTGGAGTTTCTATATTTCTAGCAATAGCAAATATCTCATAAAAAATTGCCTCTATAATTGATTTATTAAGATTGTAAAAATTATTATTTTTTGCTATATTAATAAGTGTATTTATTATTTCTCGTTCTCTATCTGGACGATATATATTTGCATTATTTTTTACTTTTAAATGTCCTATTTTTTGCACATAATCGAGTCGTTTGTGTAATAATT
>JARIAP010000144.1 GCA_029257755.1 Helicobacter sp. | reverse complement strand
GTGCATATACAATATCTGTTGCATTAATAGCTACATAAAAACATATTATTATATTAATTATTATAAAAGGTGGGAATAAAATCTGCTTTTTTGAATATCCAAGAGACAACAAAGCAACATATTGATTGCTTTTAATAAGACTAATATAAAATACAATTAAACCAAGCAATAAAGAAAGCGGTAAAACATAATTAAGAGCATACATGCAATTAAATAAGAAAAACCAAATAGCACGATTTGCAGAAGTAGATAAAACATCAAAATATTGCAAACTATCAACACAAACAAAAAAGAATTCTAGCCCAAATAAAATAACTAGCATAGGTTTTATATACCTAACTGCAACAAACCAAAAAAACATATATTAACCTTATTTATTTAATCGTGATTCTATAAGTTTATAAAATAATATATTCATAATTATTTCTTTTAATATTTTGATTTAAAGCTTTGAATATTCATAAATTGTCCTAATGGGCTTGTGCCTTCTTTAAAGTTATTAAAACTAAATCTAAAAGTAGTTGCATTTTCAAACATTGCAATTAGTATTATAAATGTTATAAAACTACTACCACCATAGCTAAATAATGGTAATGGGATACCAACTACAGGGGCTAACTCTATAGTCATAGCTATATTAACGGTAGTATAAACAAAAAATAATATTGCAAGGCAACTAGCAATCACCTTAAGAAAATAATCTTGTGAATCTAAAAAGCAAAAAGAAAGTAAATGCAACACTATAAACATATATAATAATATCAAGGCACATGAACCAATAAATCCAAAGCGTTCTGCAAAGTGTGCAAAAATAAAATCGCTTGTTGCTACTGGTAAAAATTTAAGATTTGCTTGTGTTGCATCTTCATAAGATTTGCCATTAAATCCACCGCTACCAATTGCTATTAGGCTTTGTTGAACTTGTGAGCTTGTATTTCCACTTATAAGCTTCATGATTCTATCAACTTGATATGGTTTTAAAACAAACTTAAATGCAATTGGGGAAAATAATAATGCTACAACAATGCAAGTAATCCAAATTTTTTTATTTACACCAATAATAAATAACATTCCATAGCCCATAGCCAAAATTATTATAGCACTTCCTAAATCTGGTTCTATTAATATAAGTAAAAAAGGCATTAAAATAAAGAAACTAATCTTTAAAAATTCTATCCAATCATATCCGCCTTTTGGTGGAGGATTATTTTGCACATAATGTGCTAGAAATAATATTACTGCTATCTTTACAGGTTCACTAGGTTGCAAAGAAAAGCTACCAATATTTATCCATCTTTGTGCTCCTAATTTTGTTGTCCCTATAAATTCTACTGCAAGTAAAAGTAAAATACATATAAAATAAAAAATTGTAACACTTTTATAAAGGTATCTAAATGGTATAAAAAATATAAAAAAAAATACAAAAATTCCCAAAAAAGCATAACTTGATTGTCTAATTAAAAGTGTTTGTGAAGTCTCATTTAAAAGATATAGACTTGTGAAAATTAATGGCAAAATAAGTAGTATTAAAACATAATCAAAATGTGTAGTAATACGAGAACCAAATAACATTACTATATCTCCAAAAATTAATATTGTGTATTATAGTAAAAAATATTGATTTTTTTTGCACTCATTTGAAATATATGCTAAAATAGTAGATTTTAATAAAAATAAAATATATATTTAAGGATAAGTATGGCTAAAGCAACAGAAAGTAAAACAACAGATTCGATTAATAAAAAATCAAAAAATGCAAAATATTCTAAGAATCTAATAATTGTTGAATCACCTGCAAAAGCAAAAACTATTAAAAATTTTTTAGGTAAAAATTATGAAGTAATAGCATCAAAAGGGCATATTAGAGATTTACCAAAAAATAAATTTGGTATAACTATTAAAGATGGACGCTTTAATCCAACCTATGATATATCAAAGGATCATTTACAATTAATGAAAGATATAGAGAAATTGCATAAAGATTCTAAAGTTACTTATATAGCTACTGATGAGGATAGAGAAGGTGAAGCCATAGGATTCCATATAGTAGAGGCATTAAAAGGTGATATTAAAAACTTTCCAAGAATTGTTTTTCATGAGATAACAAAAACTGCCATAACTAATTCTCTTGAGAATCCAAGAATTATAGATATGAATAGGGTTAATGCACAACAAGCAAGAAGATTGCTTGATAGAATTGTAGGATTTAAGCTTAGCGGTTTATTATCACAAAAAATTAGCAAAGGATTAAGTGCTGGTAGAGTTCAATCAAGTGCTTTAAAAATACTTGTAGATAGAGAAAAAGAGATTAGGGCATTTAATCCGCAAGATTATTTTTTAATTGAAGGAAAAATAAATGATGAAAATAACAAAGACAATAAATTAATATTTGATTTAGTAAAGTTTCAAGATAAAAAGATTGAAAAACTTAGTTTGCAAGATGAAGATGAAGTTAAATGTATATTAGAACAACTAAAACAAGATAAATTTAAAGTGGATTCAATACAGAAAAAAGAAAGAATTACAAAATCACCACCACCTTTTATGACTTCAACATTACAACAAACAAGTTCTAATTTACTTGGTTTTTCACCGACTAAAACAATGAGTGTAGCACAAAAATTATATGAAGGTGTAAAAACAAATCAAGGTTTAGCAGGTGTAATAACTTATATGAGAACAGATAGCTTAAATATTGCAAATGAAGCATTAGATAGTGCTAGAAACTTTATTGATTTAAATTTTGGTAAAAATTATCTACCAAACAAAGCAAAAATATATACAGCACAACAAAAAGGGGCACAAGAAGCACATGAAGCAATACGCCCTACAAATTTATCTTTTACACCTGCAATTGCTACTACTTATTTAAGCAATGATGAATTAAAACTATATACACTAATATTTAATAGATTTATAGCATCTCAAATGAAAGATGCAATTTTTGAAAGTGTTAATGTAAATGTAAAAAGCAAGGATGCAGATTTTAAAATTACAGGTAGAAAACTTATTTTTGATGGATTTTATAAAATATTAGGAGATGCAGATAAAGATAGACTTTTGCCTGATTTTAAGCAAGAGCAAGAAATTATTTTTTCTAGTATTGATAGTATTAAAAAAACTACCGAACCACCACCGCATTATTCTGAAGCAGGACTTATAAAAACATTAGAAGGATTAGGTATAGGTCGTCCAAGCACATATGCACCAACAATTAGATTATTAATTGATAGGCAATATGTTGTATTAGAAAAAAAGCAATTAATAGTGCAAGACATTGCTTTTAATGTTATTGAAATGTTAGAATCAAATTTTAATGAAATAGTAGATAGTGGGTTTAGTGCATCTTTGGAAACAAAACTTGATGATATAGCTGAACATAAGGTTGAATGGGAAAAAGTTTTATGGGATTTTTATGAACCATTTATTGAAAAAGTAAATATAGGTAAAACACAAATTAAATCACTAAAGACAACAAAGCCAACAGGAGAAAAATGCCCAGAATGTGGGAATGAGCTTGTATTTCGTAATGGTAGGTATGGTGAGTTTATAGCATGTTCTAATTATCCTAAATGTAAATATATAAAAAAAGATAAAGAGGAAGTAGAAAATAGCGATGAGGTATGTGAGAAATGCGGTCGTCCTATGCAAATAAAATTTAGCAAAAGAGGCAAATTTCTTGCATGTAGTGGATATCCAGAATGCAAAAATACAAGATCACTTGAAAAACCACAAAAAATAGATGTATTATGTCCTAAATGTGGTGGTGAAATGGTTATTAGAAATTCAAAGAGAGGAAGTTTTTATGGTTGTTCTAATTATCCAAAATGTAATTTTTTAGTTAATTATAAACCGACAAATGAAAAATGTCCAAAATGCAATGGGATGTTATGTGAGCATAAAACAAAGGAAAATACAAAAGTATGCATAGAGTGTAAAAATATTGTATAGTAAGCAATAAATTATGTTAAAATAGCATAATTAAAATAAATCCGTTTGTAAATTTAGATTTTAAAAACTTAGGAAATTAAAATGGCTGTGAATAACACAGAAATAAATAATAAAATAATTGATTCTAAAACAAAAGAAATAAAATTAAAAAAGTATAAAACTACAAGTATGTATTTAGAAATTATGTATGCAAAAATACATAATGATATTGCAATTAATGCAAATTTAAATTATATTAATTCTATTAGTTTAAGTAAAGAATCAATAGAAAAATTTAATATTACGGAGGTGCAATAATATGTTTGATCCAAAAGATTTACAAGGTATTCTTGGAAGTGTGCAAGAGCAATTAAAAGAAATGGATGAAAAAGCTAAGCAAAAGGTTATTGAATCTAAAAGTGGTGGTGGCTTAATAAATGTGCAATTTAATGGTGCAGGTGAATTAATTGATATAGATATTAATGAAGAATTGTTAAAAGATAAACAAGCATTGCAAATTCTTTTGATTAGTGCTATAAATGAAGGTTATAAACAAATTGAAGAATCAAGGCAGGACAATGTTTTTGAACAATTAAGAAATATTAATCCATTTAAATTTTAAATACTAGGAAATAATATGTGTGATAATAAAAACACAAAATATATAGGTAATATATATAAATTTTATTTGCAAGAAAAGCAAAATATTTATAGCAAAGAAATTTGTATAAAATATAAAAGTATATGTTTTAAAATATTTTTAGCATTAATATTGTTGTTTGGTTTTATAAATAATCAATTACATGCAAATGCACTTGATCAAGAATTTAATGGATTATCAAGTAAAAAAACACCATCTCAAATAAAAGAGCCAGAGGAAAGTATTGTAAATTCAAAAGATGTAGAAGTTAGAGAAAAAGATGGTGCATTGCAAAGTAGTGAGCTTGAAGTTATTGATTTATATGGAAAAAGTAAAATAGAAGAGAAAATAGATTATTCTCATTGTGCTTCTTATTATAAACAAGCAAGTATAAATATTGGTAATGGGATATATGCTATTAAATTAAAAGATGGTTCTATAATAGGATACAATCCTACTCGTCCAAAATCTAATAACATTATCAAATATGATCCATTTGTAGGACTTTTTTTAGCAAAGGGTAGAGTTGATTCTAAATATGCTTATGAGCTTTCTAATATAGATGAATATGCAACAAGTAGAGAACTTGCAAGTGCAGGTATTAGTGGTGCTAAACCGGGTAGATTTCAAACACATCAAAATGGATTTTTGAAATATGCAAAATTTTCTGTTGCAACACAAAAAAATGGTGTTATTAGTAATATTTGCTATAAAATTTATGGATTAAGTGTTGGTGGAAATGGATTTATAGAAAAATCATATATAGATAGATTCTTAAGTCAAGATAAACCATATTATGGTGATATTGGGGCTAGATTTGAAGTTATAGATGAAGATAATGCAACATTTATGGTGCAATTTAGTGATCCATTTTTTCCTAATAATCCATTTAAAAGAGGTGATATTATTATATCTATTAATGATATTGCACCAAAGGATTGGGCTGAACTTGAATTATTAATAGCAAATCTACCTTTTGATGAGTTAGCACAAGTTAAAATAAGAAGAGGAGATGAGATTAAAAATTTAAATGTAAAAGTTGGACGAAGATATGGAGGTATGTTACTTGCAGATAGTTTTCTTGAAAGATTTGATTTTGTAATATCAAATGATTTTGTAGTGCAGAAAGCACCAAAAAGTGGTCCATTCTCAAAACTTAAAAGAGGAGATAAAATACTTTTTATAAATGATATAGATATGAGGTATTTTAAGATAAAAAATACAAGAGAAAAAAATGATTTATTAAGAGAGTTATTTACTAAAATTCAAGCTAATCAAGTAGATTTTATAGAGCAGAAAAATGCAAACAAACAAAAGCAGGAGATATTAAGTAATGCAAGTAAAGATATAATAGAACAATTTCAAAGTAAAGGTGATTTGCAAGATAAAAAGAATAGTTTTTATAGAAAATTATCCGAAAATATACAAGACTTTGAGAATAGCGAAGATAGAATCACCGCTAAAACAGAATCATATGATAATAAAAATTATGATATAAATATGCACTCTTTTAGTGGCGATGGTGTTTTAAGAGAAAAAGGAACTTTTAGTATGCACACTATTTATGATATATATGGATCTAATAAAAATGATAACAAAAAACAAAAAAGAGAAAGAATTAAAGAATATGAAGAGTTGGTAGAATATGGTGGAGTTATGACTTTTTTAATTGATAGGCAAGGTTTTCAATTTAGAGTATCGCTAGAATAGTTATATAATATTGTGAATTAAAATAATAAAAATGGAGTTTTGTAATGAGAAAATCTCATAGAAAAATAAAAAATACAAAAAAGCAACAAACATATAAACAGCAAAACTTAACAAAAAATACTATATTATTAGAAGATTTAGAATATAAAAATGAAAATATACAAAATACATTAGAATTAGGTGATACACAATCTTTATTGAATTTATTGCATGAGTTAATATTACAAAGCTATAAAATAGAAAAAGAATTTAAAGATTTCAAGGTTTTAATAGAATCTGTTTTAGAAATGATACCACAAGCAGTAATTGTATTTAATGAAAATGGTAGTTTATTTTATCAAAATAAGAAGGCTAGTCATTTAAAAGGATTGTTGGATATAGATTTAAATTTTATCTTAGAAACAGAAGTGAAAATTGATAATAATGTATATCTTATACAAAGTTCAAAAGTATCTCATAAGCAAATAATAACAGCTACAAATATAACAGAGCAAAAAAGACAAGAAAGACTTGCAAGCATGGGGCAAGTTAGTGCTCATTTAGCACATGAAATTAGGAATCCTATTGGATCATTATCTTTACTTGCTGGAGTATTGAGTAAGAGGGTAGATGAAAAAAGTATGGAAATTGTAGATGAAATGAAAAAATCTATTTGGCGTGTTGAAAGAATTATTAAAAGCACATTATTGTTTTCAAAGGGTGTCCAAGCGAACAAACAACAACATATTTTTGAAGAATTTAAGCAAAGTATGGAACAAGTTATTAGCGAATATGGATACACAAAAGAAATTAATATAAAATTTGAGATAGAATATAATGATTTGTGCGTGGATTTTTCTTTATATGAGATAGCACTTCATAATATGCTTTGTAATGCAATAGATGCTATAGAAGAAGGTGAGTGTGATATTGGAGAAATTAGAATCTGCTTTTTTAGAGATATAGATTTTATTGTATGTAGAATATATGATAATGGTAAAGATATAGAAGATATAAATTCTTTGTTTGAAGCATTTAAGACAACAAAATTAAAAGGTCATGGATTAGGGTTAGCATTAAGCCAACAAATTGCATTAGCACATGGTGGAGAATTATATGCTAATAATAATGGTGGTAAATTTTTTGAGATACGAATTCCCATTTAATGTATGGCATTAATATAAAATAGCTAAATTTTTAGGTAATACTTCACAATTAAATTTAACTATTTATGTAATATTGTAAGGTTTTTTATATGTAGTATATTTTGTAAGTAATTTTTTTGAATTTTAAAAAACTATAAATTATTAAGTTAATATCTTATTTGTAACTACAAATAAATACAATTATAAGCTATTTAATTTAGGTTATAATTATAATAAAATATTAAGTTAGGGGTTATTTTGAAAAAACTTCTTGATTGTTTTGAATACATAAAACGTTATCATTTTGATATTTTAGATATTGTTGGTATTATGTTTGAATTATTTGTATTAAAAAAAGAAAATACGAATTTTATTGAATATATAATTGATATGGCAGATAAGAGAAAACCAATAAAAGAAGAATTTAATAAAGGTATGTTTGACATTATAGGTAAGGAATTATATATCCCAATTAGCAGTGGTGCAAATATATCAAAGATTCTAAAAGTAATTAATGTAAGTAATATAAATATGGGTAATATTGAACAATTTTTTCACATAATCTCACAAAAACGAACTACAAATAAATTATATTATTATTCAACACCAAAAGAAGTAAATGATTTGTTGGTAATGCTTTTAGATTTGAAAGATAATGATGAAGTTTATAACCCATGTTATGGTATTGGTAGCATTTTTTTATCGATTGGAAATATTAATTCTAATATAAAATTATATGGAGAAGAGCTTGATGATAGATTATCAAATATAGCAAAATTAATAGCTAGATTTTCACAAATACATACTTATAGTTTATTTGTTAATGATATTTTAAAGCAACCTGTTTTTAAAAATGGTAAGAAGTTAAGACAATTTGATAAAATTATTTGTAATCCACCAATTTATGCACACATGGGTATAGAACAACTTAAAGAAGATGAAAGATTTAATAAAATAGGAATATTAGCTAAAAATTATCCTGAACTTGTATTTTTAACACATGCTTTATCACATTTAAAAAATAGGGGAGTTTTTATAGTTAGAAATCAAACATTGCAAAAAAGTTTCTTAGGAGAGAAATTATATGAAAAATTAGTTAAAGAAAAAATGATAGAAGCTGTTATAGAATTACCAAAAAATATTTTTCCACATCAAGCGTATGATTTTTCTATACTTGTTTTATCTCATAATAATAAAGATATTTTACATATTGATGCTAGTGGAGTTAAGTTCTATGAAAAAGATGGTAGATATAATAAATTATTAAATATTAATGAAATTGCTAATATATTTAGAAGCAAAAAAGAAAGTGAATTTTCTAAACTTACAAATATAGATGAAATAAAGATACATGATTTAAGAGCTAGTAATTATTTAACAATATCGCATAACAAAACAGGTTCTTTATTGCTAAAAGATATGGGTGTAAGCATTTTTCGTGGGCAAAGAGTATATGGTAGCAGTAAAGATTCTAATATTGAATATTATGATGTTGGTATAGCAGATTTTGCAACATGTGGTTTTACTTATAAATTTGATAATAAAAAAATAAGTGGAGATAAACAAAAAATATATAAATATAGATTAAAGCCTTATGATATATTGTTATCATTACGCGGTATTTTGCCAAAAATGACTATACTTGATAATAATATAAATAATGTAATTGCAGTTGCAAATGCTGGTATTTTAATTTTGAGATTAGATGATAAATATAAGGCTATAGGTCTTTATTGTTATTTTTTTTCAAATATGGGTTTTAATTGTTTGAAAAGTATATATGAGAAGAGTGGAGACAATACAATATATATAAATGAATTGCTTAATATTTCAATACCAAATAATTATATTGAAAATGGTATAAAAAAAATACAAGATATAGAGCTTTTAAAATATAAATTTGAAGAATTGGAAACAAAACTTGAGTATTTAAAAAATAATTAAATT
>JARIAP010000094.1 GCA_029257755.1 Helicobacter sp. | reverse complement strand
TATCTTGTTTTTTATTCTAATGAAGCTTTTAGAGCAAAGAACAAAAAGATTCTATTAGAGCAAAAGAGTAAAATCGAAGAAGCTCTTTATCTTAGCTTCCCCGATTTGGAAAGAATTTATTGATATTGAGTTAAACGCCTTGTTTATCACAAAAATTATATAATTATAGCGTAAGCTATAATTTACTAATTGATTACTATTATAAATTATCTAATTTTTTATAAATAATATTGCGAATATTTATTTATTAACAACTGCAAATAAATATATATAACTCTACTAACTACATTTTTAAAATGTAAATTGTATATTTTTTATTAGTTTTTAATTGGCAATTATTTATTTTTTAAGCTATAACTAATAAATGTAATACTACAATAATAGAATCTTTATTTTTTGGAAAAGGAGATTTATATGCAGGAAGGTGTGAAAAAATACGATTATTCACTTGCAAAACTTTTTTTGCTTGTTTGTATAGCAACTGGTTTTCTTGGTATGTTAATCGGTGTTATATTGGCATTTCAGTTGGCGATTCCAGACTTAAATTATATAGCCGGAGAATATTCTATTTTTGGTAGATTAAGACCATTACACACAAATGTTATCATTTATGGTTTTACATTAAGTGGTATTTGGGCTGGTTGGTATTACTTAGGGCAAAGGGTGCTTAAGATAACTTATCATGATCATCCATTTTTAAAATTAGTTGGAATGTTACATTTTATTTTTTATATAATTGTTCTTGTTTTGGCTCTTTATACACTATTTTCAGGAATTACACAATCAAAAGAATATGCAGAACTTCCATGGATAGTAGATCTTTTAGTTGTAGTTACATGGGTATTATGGGGCACAAGCCTTTTTGGTTCAATGGCAGTTAGAAGAGAAAAAGTAATATATATATCACTTTGGTATTTTATTGCAACATTTACTGCTATATCTGTATTATATATTTTCAATAATTTAGCAGTTCCCACTAAATTAATTGCTGGTGTTGGTAGTGTTTGGCATAGCATATCTATGTATGCAGGAACAAATGATGCACTAATTCAATGGTGGTGGGGGCATAATGCAGTTGCATTTGTATTCACATCTGGAATAATTGGGTTAATTTATTATTTTCTTCCAAAAGAATCTGGACAGCCGGTATTTTCTTATAAATTAACATTATTTTCATTTTGGAGTTTAATGTTTGTCTATATATGGGCTGGTGGACATCATCTTATTTATTCAACTGTGCCAGATTGGGTTCAAACTCTTGGTTCTGTTTTTTCTGTTGTGCTTATTTTGCCTTCTTGGGGAACTGCTGTTAATATGTTACTTACAATGAGAGGACAATGGCATCAATTAAAGGAATCTCCTTTAATTAAATTTTTAATCCTTGCTTCTACATGGTATATGTTAGCAACACTTGAGGGTCCTATTCAATCTATTAAATCAGTTAATGCTTTAGCACACTTTACTGATTGGATTATTGGACATGTTCATGATGCTGCACTTGGTTGGGTTGCCTTTACAATTATTGCTAGTGTTTATCACATGATACCAAGATTATTTGGTAGAGAAATATATTCTAAGAAAATTATTGATGCACAATTTTGGATTATGACTATTGGAATTGTATTTTATTTTTCAAGTATGTGGATTGCAGGTATAGTTCAAGGTATGATGTGGCGTGATATTACAGAGTTAGGACAACTGAAATATTCATTTATTGATACGGTTGTAACTTTAAAACCATACTTTGTTCTAAGAGGTATTGGTGGTATTTTATACCTTACTGGATTTATTATGTTTATTTACAATATTATTATGACCATTGTTGCTGCTAGGGAACTTGAAAAAGAACCTGAGTTTGCTTCGCCAATGGCATCTGCTTAAGGAGGATATATTAATGTTTGCTTGGTTAGAAAAAAATCCTTTCTTTTTTACAATTGCATTTGTAGTTGTATTTTCAATTGCTGGTTTAGTGCAAATTATTCCGGATTTTAGAAAATCTGCTCAACCAATTGAAGGTTTGCGTCCATTAACTGTTCTTGAAACTGCGGGTAGAAATGTTTATATAAAAGAAGGTTGCTATAATTGTCATTCACAACTTATTCGTGATTTTAAAAGTGAAGTTATGCGTTATGGAATGTATAGTTTAAGTGGTGAATATGCTTATGATAGACCTTTCCTTTGGGGTTCTAAAAGAACAGGTCCAGATTTACATAGAATTGGTGATAGAAGTAGTAGCGATTGGCATGCAAATCATATGTATGATCCTAACTCTGTTGTGCCTAAATCTATCATGCCTGCATATAAACATTTATATGAAAAAGAAGTAGATTTTGATACAGCTTATGCAGAAGCTTACACACAAAAGGTAGTATTTAATGTTCCATATGATGTTGAAGGCTTAAAAACAAGTGTTAAATTAGGTGAGCTTGATGAAGCAAAGAAACAATTCGTTGAAGATGCAAGCGTAGTTGTAGAGGAAATGAAAAATGAAATCACCGCACAAGTATTTAATGATGGAAAAGGCAAAATTACTGAAATTGTTGCTTTAATAGCATACCTTAATAGTTTAGGTTCTAGCAGAATTATTAAATAATATATTTATGTAAAGGAAGTTTATGAGCTTAACATTATATGGTTTTGATTTTTTAAGTCTTAAGGGAGCATATTTGTTTTCTACAATTTTTTTAATTGTTTTTTTGTATGCTTATATTTTCTATCTTTATCGCGCTCAAGCTACAGGTAAAGTAGATTATGAAAAATATAGCAAACTTGCTTTGCAAGATTCTATTAACGATGATTTAATAGAATCTTGTGATAATATTGATAATATAAAGAAATAAGGAGATAATGATGGGTTGGCTAGGTGATCATATTAATTTAATTGGCTTTATTGGTGCAATAGTTATATTGTTACTCACTATTGCCATAGCATGGTTTTATATACAAAAGATGAAAACCGAAAGTGTTGGTGGTGAGCTTACAGAACATTCATGGGATGGTATTAGAGAATTTAACAATAACATACCAACAGGTTGGCTTTTATCACTTTTAGGTCTTATGGTTTGGGCTGTTTGGTATATACTTTTTGGTTATCCATTAAACGCATATTCACAAATTGGTGAATACAATCAAGAATCTCAAGCATATAATCAAAGGTTTGAAACAATACATGCAAATATGGATTCTGAAAAATTACGTGAAATGGGAGAACAAATATTTCTTGTTCAATGTGCTCAATGCCATGGCTTAACCGCTGAAGGAAATGATGGTAAAGCACAGAATCTAACTCATTGGGGTAAGGTAGATGGCATTATGGATACAATTCGCAATGGTAGTCAAGGGCTTAAAAATAGTGATGGAGAAGAATTTGGTGGTATGCCACCCGGATTACTTGAAGAAGAAAAAGATATACAAGCAGTTGCTTATTATGTTATGAGTGATATTGTTGGTGATACCACTAGAACATACGATGAAGAATTAGTTAATTATGGCAAAGAAATTTTCAATAGTGAAGAAAAAGGAACTTGTTTTAATTGTCATGGTAAAAATGGTGAAGGTGTAGAGTATATGGGACCAGCATTAAAAGATTATGGTAAAAAAGATTTTTTATCTAATGTTTTAAAATATGGTAAAAAGGGTGAAATAGGAGTAATGCCTTCTTTTGAATATCTAAATCTTAGTCAAAAAGAATTAGAGGCATTGCAAACATTTATTGCAGCAAAACAAAAAATACAATAAGGAGTTTTTATGCAAGCAATTATTAATATCTTGAATAGTTTGGTTGGTTATTTTCTTGCAGTTGTTATAGTTGTTGTTGCAGCTATTATTGCTGGTTATACTGCTGTGCAGATACAAAAATCTAGCTCTACAGCATTCTATAGCATAGATTCCCAAAATTTAAAGAAAAATGATACTATGAATCGCGATGCATTCAAAACAATTCAAAATCAACAATAAGGAGTTTTTATGAATTTTACTGGACTTGAAAAATTTGTAGCTATTGTTTTAGTTGGATTAGCAATACTTACTATTGCATTGACGCTTTTGCCCTATGAATATCTTCATGCTGTTTAATATTTAAGTGTTTTAGGAATAATGTGTTTAATATGCTTAGAGTTTTATGTTTGATTTTTAGTGTTAATTTGCTATATGCAAACACTTGTTTTAACAACATAAACTCTAACATGCAGTTTTTATTAGCAAACAACGATTCTGTTGTTCAATTTAAAGCAATAAACACTAATGAAGAATCAAAAAAAAATGATGCATATTTGCAAGGGGATATTAATATACTCTCGCAAAATGCACCATTAATAGTCAATCAAATATCAAATATTATATACAAAAACACTGGTGTTAATGTGTATATAAACATTGTTAAAGACACATTGCATTCATATAAAGATATTAGCAAAGAAATTAATACAGATGGCAATAATGAATCAAATTTTCAATATCGTCGTTTATATGAGTCTAAATGGTTAGCAAATATCTCTGGTAAATATGCTGTTATATTTTTATTTTATAATGATCATCATATAACATTGAAAAGTAATTTAGAATTTTTATCACAAAAAGACATACAGAATCTATTAGAAGAATATGCTTATCCTTATTTACCAGCAGAATCGGTTGGAAATGAAAAATATGATGATGGAATTAATGAGGGTATATCAAATATTTATTTAGCATTAACTCATACTATAGCAAAACACTTTAATTTTGAATTAAAAGCTCCTAAACCAATGGAAAAACCAAGCGATATGACAAAAGTTGTTATTTATGTTATGTTAATCATATTGATTGGATTATTTATTCTTGTTAGATTTGGATTACTTGCATTTAAGAATAAAAAAGGGGATTAATGATGCAAAAAGGAAGATCTCTATGGCCAATTGGAATACTTATTGTTATATTTTTAGGGGTTATGTTGATTATTGTTAGTATTAGAATTTCTAAACAACAAAGTATAGACACAGATCACACATTTGATTTAAAGAAAGATATTGTAGATAAAGATATTAATAAAATTATGCAGAAACAAAATATTTTTTCAAATATATACAATGTTCGCATAAATGTAACTATGCCACATAATATAGAAAATTCAATTATTATGAATAGTCCATATTATGCTACACCTGTCCCAAAGAAAGAAGATAATGCAATATTAAATAATAGTGAAAATATCATTTTTTTGTATCTTGAAAATAAACAAAATAACAATTTAGACAATATACAATTTGTTGATATACAAGATATTTCTTTAGAGTTTGTTAGGCTTATACAAGGAGAAAAGGAAGTTACTTCTCTTATTGTTCCTATGGATAAAATAGATACCAATATATATAGGGCACGAGACTTTTCATTGCCATTAAAGGGGTATTATCAAGCTAGATTTAAAATAACTGCGAATTTCACCAATGAATCTAAAGATACTAAAAAATATCCGGTTTATTTTTATCAATGGATTTTTAATTCCAATGCAAAATAAAACAAGGACATATAAATATTTTATAATTTAGTTGGCTTTAATGATAAATAATGATTCTAAGACTAATAAAAAATCTAATCAAACTATTTGCAATAATAAACCTATAAAATTAGATACTAAGCTAAAAATAATTAGCACACTTAAAAAATCATTTGAATTTGATATAGTAATTAAAAATGGAATAAGAGTTAATAAAGAGCTTATTGTAATTTATGCTATACCATTATCATATTTGCATAATTATTTACATAAAAAAAGAATGTGTTTTTATACTATTAAATCTTGCAATATTTTGGGGTTTAGCATAAACAAAAAAGTTGCAAAGGCACATAAAAGAAATTTATTAAAAAGAAGAATAAAAGCTATAATGTATCAATTAACAATTAGCAAGTATATCAATGAATATGCCTTTGTTTTTATATGTCGTAAAGGCATAACAGAATTAGATTTTAATTATTTGAGAAATCAAATAATATATAGTATTGATAAAATTAAAAACAATCAAAACAAATCAATAAAAACAAGAAATAATAATAAATATACCAAAAATAACAATAAAACACAAAGAAATTAATATAATTTTACAATATTAAATTATCTAAATATACTTTATGTGTATCATAAATAATATAAAAATAATTTGATATGTTATGTTTATATACATTAAAAACACATAGTATTGTATATAATCTAATCTTGTAAAGTAAGTTATCTAATTTTGATATAATTTTATTGAAAGATAATGTAAAAGTAGGTATAAAAGGATTAAAAATGCATACACAAAATAATATAGAATTTACACATTTACATTTACATACAGAATATTCGCTACTTGATGGAGCAAATAAACTTGATGTATTAGCAAAAAAGATAAAAGAATTAGGTATGAATAGTGTAGCAATGACAGATCATGGCAACATGTTTGGTGCTATAGAGTTTTATAAAATTATGAAAAAAACAGGTATAAAACCAATAATTGGTATTGAAGCATATATACATAACAAAGAAGAGCTAGATGATAAATCACAAAATACTCCAAAATTTCATATTTGTTTATATGCAAAAAATGAGGAAGGTTATAGAAATTTAATGTATCTTTCAAGCCAAAGTTTCATAAAGGGATTCTATCGTACTTCAAGAATTAATAAAAAAATTTTAAGACAATATTCAAAAGGTATAATTTGTTCATCAGCATGTCTTAATGGTGAAATAGCATGGAATCTAAATATAGGTAACTATATGGACAACAGAAAAAGAGAGAAAAAAATAGTTATGGGAGCAAATGGATATGATGGAGCAAAGGAAGCTATTTATGAATATCAAGATATTTTTGGAGAAGATTTTTATATTGAAATTATGAGGCATGGCATAACAGATCAAAGATATATAGATAATGACTTATTGCGTTTGAGTATAGAAACAGGAGCTAAACTAATAGCCACAAATGATGCACATTATACAAATCAATCGGATTCTAGTATGCAAGAAGCAGCAATGATGATTGCTATGGCAACAGACATAAACGATCCAAAGAGATTAAAACATACTGTTGAAGAATTTTATATAAAAAGCCCTAGTCAAATGCTTGATTTATTTAGAGATATTCCAGAGGCAGTATATAATACAAAAGAAATTGTAGATAAATGCAATTTAGTAATAGATTTAAAAGATGATAAAAATCCACCTACACCACCAAATTTTAAATTTGCTTTTGATTATGCAAAAGAAGAGGGTATAGAAATAAAAGATGAGAGCGAATATTTTGAATATAAATGCAAGGAGGGATTAAGTAAAAGATTAGAACAAGTAGATTCTAGTAAGCATGCTATATATCATGCTAGATTAAGAGAAGAAATGGATATTATAATAAAAATGAAATTTCCGGGATATATGCTAATTGTTTGGGATTTTATAAATTATGCAAAGAAAAATAAAATTCCTGTTGGACCTGGTAGAGGTAGTGCAGCTGGTAGCCTTGTAGCATATTGCTTAAACATAACAGATTTAGATCCAATTAAATATGACTTACTTTTTGAAAGATTTTTAAACCCAGATAGAATTTCAATGCCTGACATTGATACAGATTTTTGTCAAAGAAGAAGGACTGAAATGTTTGATTATATGCGTAATAAATATGGGGAATACAATGTAGCACAAGTTATTACATTTGGCAAAATGCTTGCAAGAGGTGTAATAAGAGATGTTGCTAGAATATATGGTATGCCAATCAAAGATGCAGATAAATTTGCAAAGCTAATACCAGCAAAATCAGGAATAACATTAAAGCAGTATGAAAAACATGGAAAAATTACTGAAGGTGCTTATGAATTAGAACCGCGTATAAAAGAATTAATAGAAAGCACTCCATTAGCAAAAAAAGTATGGGATATGGCTTTGCGTTTAGAAAAACTAAATAGAAATGCCGGAAAACATGCTGCAGCTTTAGTGGTAGATTCGCAAAAAGAATTATGGCACAAAGTCCCATTATATGTGAGTGAGCGTACAAAAGGGACTATGGTAACACAATATTCTATGAAATATCTTGAACCTGTAGATTTAATTAAATTTGACTTCTTAGGTTTAAAAACTCTAACAGTTATACAAGATACACTCGATATTATAAAAGACACAAACAACATAGACATAAATCTATCATTACTTGATGTTAATGATGA
>JARIAP010000080.1 GCA_029257755.1 Helicobacter sp. | reverse complement strand
CTTAAAAGCAGGTAAAGGCATAAGCGTAATAACACCATCAGGAAAATCTTGTGTTAAAGTTCTACAAGCAAGTCTTGGACGACCATTAATCATCATTCCACAACTACCACAAATTCCAGCACGACACACAAAATCAAAGCTTAAATCCGGATCTTGTTGTTCTCTAATTATACCAAGAGCAATAAAAACAGTCATAGAATGAGCTTCTTCTACCTTATATTCCCTAAAATGTGGTTTAGAAGTTGCACTTTGTGGATCAAACTTCAATGCCCTAATAGTTAAGATTCTTCCTTTATTTTCTGCACTCATTATCTATCTCCTAATCTTTGATTTCTTGCTTTATATTTTGGTTGTAAATTAAATGACATTAATGCTTCTTGCAACGCATATCTATCACCACCTTTTGACTGGATATCTTGTGTAATTTTATCAATCTCTGCCTGCCTTATAGCACTATTTGGGTGTTCAATCATCATGCCCTTAGCACCATACCCACGGAATCCGGGAGCAATTTCCATTTTCATAATATCTAAATCCTCATAAGTTACAGTAGGCATAGTTTGATTTGGATCATCTCCCCAACCAGTAAGTGTTCTTTTTAGCCAATTTGCATCATCTCTTTTTGGAAAATCTTCTCTTGAATGAGCACCACGAGATTCTGTCCTATCAAGAGCACCTTTAGCAACACATAAAGCAATTTTTAGCATTTTTTGTGTTCTGTAGGCATCTTCTAATTCTGGATTATTATGAAGTTTTTTGTTTTTTACATGTATATTTTTACTTCTCTTGTAAAGCTCTTCTAATTTAGTAACAGCTTCTTGCAAACCTTTACCATCACGGAATATGCCAACATCATTATCCATAATATCTTTCATTGCATTTTTTAATTCATAAACATCTTCATTACCTGAACTATTAATTAGAGAGGCTATATAATCTTCTTGTGTTTTAATAAATTTTTCAAGAACAGAAGTTTCAACATTAATTTGTGCTTTTACACAAAACTCTGTAAAGTATTCACCAATAATCATACCTGCAACGACTGCCTCACTTACAGAGTTTCCACCAAGCCTATTAAATCCATGTAAATCCCAACATGCTGCTTCACCTGCTGCAAATAATCCTTTTAGATAAGATTCACCTCTATAATCTGTGCGTATACCACCCATAGAATAGTGTTGCATAGGTCTAACAGGTGCCCATTTTTCTGCTGGATCTAATCCTGCAAATGTTTTACAAATATCTTGAACATCACGCAAATTTCTTTCAACATGTGCTCTACCAAGAATAGCAATATCAAGCCACAAGTGATCTCCATAAGGAGATTTTACGCCCTTACCATTTCTAATATGCTCAAGCATTCTTCTTGATACAACATCTCTACTTGCCAACTCTTTTTTCTCTGGCTCATAATCTGGCATAAAGCGATAACCATCAACATCTCTTAATATACCGCCATCACCACGACAACCTTTTGTTAATAAGATTCCGCTAGGCACAAGTGGAGTTGGGTGAAACTGCACTGCTTCCATATTCCCAAGTTTTGCTATACCTGTTTCCATAGCAATAGCAGCACCAATACCCTCACAAATAACAGCATTAGTAGTATTCCTATAAACTCTACCATATCCACCTGTAGCAATTAAAGTGCCTTTAGCAACATAAGCACTAAGCTCACCTGTAACTAAATCTCTAACCACAGCACCATAACATATACCATCTTGATGTATGATTGCAATAGCCTCTTTCCTATCTTGAATATCTACACCAAGTTTATAAGCTTCATTTGCAACTGCATAAAGCATAGTGTGCCCTGTTGCATCAGCTGTATAACAAGTTCTCCATTTCTTTGTGCCACCAAAATCTCTTGAATGGATATAACCATGACGAAAATCATCTTCTGTAATTGTTACCTTTTCGCCATTAATAACAGCTGGTCTATCACCTTTTTGTATTCTTGTCCAAGGCACACCAAAACCTGCTAACTCTCTAATTGCTTTTGGGGCAGTTGTAACAAACATTCTTGCTACATCTTGATCGCAACCCCAATCACTTCCTTTTACTGTATCTGCAAAATGCAAATCTTCATTATCACCATCACTTTTTACTGAATTTCCAAGACTTGCTTGCATACCACCTTGAGCTGCTGCAGAGTGACTTCTTTTCACAGGGACAAGACTCAAAATAATTACATTAAGCCCTTGTTGTTTAGCTGCAATAGAAGCACGAAGTCCTGCTAAACCACCACCAATAATTAATGAATCACAATATACTACTTTCATATATCTTCCTTACTGCTTACTATTTGTTATTTAAATTGTCTTTAGCTATAGCTATAGCTTTATCTGCCATATCTTGCGGTTTCTTGCTAACATGTTTATTGCCATAGTGTTGCTCATCATAATGTTTATAATATTGTATATTATCTTCTGTGTGCTTTAATCCCTTGCTAAAATATGCGTAAAAAGTAGCTAAGCCCAAAATAATAAAAAATGCACTCATGATCCATTTAGCAGTTCTTAGTCCATTAATACCCAAACCTTCAAACCAACCCCATTTTATACAAAGCCTATAAAGACCTATTGAACCATGCAATTCAACTGCAAAAAGCAATACAATATAAAGTAACCAAAAATTTTGACTCACAAAACGAAATGAAGAGCCATTTGGTCCAATTGTATCTGGTTGTGCAAACATAACATATAAATGCACACTAGCTAGGAAAAACATAATAAAACCAGTAGCAGCTTGAATAAACCATAAACTTGTATCACTATGTTTCATAACATGTTTATGTGCTTTAAGTGCTAGATATTGTTTGTAGTTTATGGGAAATTTTCTCATTGCTAAAAACGCATGAACAATAAACACAATAAACACAAAAGCTGCTACGCCACTCACTATCTTTGGCTCACCGGCAGCAATAAATATGCTACCTTCAAACATTTTTGTAATAGTATACATAAACTGATCGCTAATAAGTATACTAGAAACAAAAAACATGTGTGCTATCATAAATAAACCTAAAAATAGCCCTGTAGCACTTTGCCACCAGTCTAATTTAGCTGGAATCCTACTTTTTTTACGCTCTGTGGTTATACCAAGATAACCTTCTATCACCTTTTCTTCTTGCATTAAGCCTCCCTTAAAGATTGCGCTTTGAGTTACAAAACATGTAAAAAACCTTCCAAATTTCATTCCTCACATGTTATCGCGATAATTATAAAAAATATTTGCTTTGATTATTCTTTGCAATATTTTATTTAATGTTTTTTAATATGAATATGTGTAAAAATTACACATACATAAAAACTAAATTATTAAAAATATATTAAAATTAAATTACCATCATTATATGTTTTATAAGATTAAAAATCATCTGTAAAACTTGCAGTTTTAGTAAGTTTTGCAAATTTTACACCAAGCAATCCTCCAATTTCTAAACTTAATTTTTCTATATCATCTTTTTTACCTTTCATAATAATAGTTTCAAGACAATTATTATGATCTACATGAACATGCGTAGTGCATACAATTTGCACTAAAGAATTATCATGCTCTATTTCATTCTTTTTTTGATTTAATCCTTTTTGATGATGGTCATATATTAATACAAGAACGCCTAAATGTTCTTTTGTGCCTTCACTTATACCATTTTCCCATTTATCATCAACTAATTTTTCTCTTATCATATCTCGTATAAGCTCAGATCTAGAAGTATATCCATTTTGAGTAATTCTACAATCAAGCTCTTCTAATAATCCTGTTGGGAGAGATACAGAAAAACGTATTATATTATCCTTACTTTGTTTTTTATCATTTATATTTTTCACAAATATTCCCTTTGTTTTATATCCAATTATTATAATATTATAACAAAATATAAATTAAATCAACATGTTGTATAATAAATATTGCATTTTAAAATAAAATTATATTATTATATAGCATTAAGATTTAATAATTTATTTAAATCATAGTATTTAAATTGATAAAAATATGATAAAATCAAAATAGCAAGAAAATTAGATTAAGCCAAATTTTAAGGATTTTAATGAATAAATTTATGCGAAAGCTGGTAATATTTGGAGCAATAGTTATTGTAATTTTATTTGTTGCATTATATTTTATTATTCAAAAAATGCTTAATGAAATTGAATATAAAATTAATAGTGGAATGGAATCTGCAAGACTTCAAATAGAAAGAACAAGAAATAATGACTATGGTATTAAAAAACTTGAATATGCACCATTTAAATGTAGTGGAATAATTGATTATAAATGTAAAACTAATTCAATATCATTATATATGAATGACCAAATAGACAACAATAAGATATATGAAAGCATAAAACTAACCAATCTTACAATATACGGAGAAGATATAAAGAGCAGTGATCACTTATCTTTTAAAATAGAAACAGATATTAATTATCCAGAAGTAGATAAATTCTTTGGAGACTCTAAACAAGATGTTTTAATAGCATTTTTCAACAAAAGTATAAATTCTATTTTACCAAATAAACTTTCATGTAACCAAGATTATTTATATACACAGAATGAAAATATAAAGCAAAACAATATTTTAGCTAATACAAAATGTAATTTTGAATCTAAAATTTTTATAACAGACTTTGAAACAAAAAATGTGCTTGAAACAGAAATTGATAAACCTCACATTTTAAATATTTTATATGATATAGCAATGATTATAAGTGGAAATTCCACAAACAATCAATTAAATTCACAAAATATATCACATAAACTCGATTTTGCTAAAATATCATTAACAAAAAAACAAACATTTGATGATTTTTTAACAAATCAAAATGAGATTTCAAAGGAGCAAAAAATTATTTTAAAATCAAACCTTGAAGGCTATATTAAACTAATGCAAATTGTTGGCACACCAATATTAAAATCATATTTGGGGCAGAATGGTGCTATAATCATGCAAGGTGTATTAGATTTAATAAAAGATAAAAATAAGCAATTTGGATTAGAAATAAATTTAAAAGATATACTTAATTTTAAACCATTAAATTTCTATGTAGATATGAATGTAATAGATTGGCTAAATTATATAAATAAAAACTATAATATGAAAATTTTTATTGATCAAGAAGAAAAACAAACAAATCAATCTACTACAAAATTACCACCAGAAACAGATGAGTTATATGAAACAATACATCAAGAAGATATTGATATGCCAACAACAGATGATAAAATACATAAAACATTGCAACAAAATAGTGGCGGTGATAATCTAGATAATGAGCTACTAGAACCACCAAGCCTATTAGAATCATAGAGTATAAATATATTTATACTAATAGTTTTAAAATTGTATATATGTAGAAATAATAATATTTACCAAAAATATATTTTTTTAGGTATTATGTATAAACTAAGAATATATTAAGGTTTGTAATTTGAATAATTTTTTTAGGATACTTGTTTTTTGTCTAATAGTGGGAGGTGGATTTTATATAACTTTCCCATATAGCCTTAGTAGTGCTGATTTATATGCAACATTTAAAAGCATTGGAATCACCATTGTTTTAACTGCTGGGGGAGTTTTTATAGGAATTATTGTTGGTTTTTTACTTGCATTTTTACGAATGCTTGATATAAAGATTCTAAATTTTATTATTGATGAATAT
>JARIAP010000058.1 GCA_029257755.1 Helicobacter sp. | reverse complement strand
GATTTACATTCGAGAAATTCCCACATGCTGATTCTACGCTAACTACAGGAATGAAGTCTATTGGTGAAGTTATGGCAATTGGTGGAACTTTTAAGGAATCTTTGCAAAAAGCAATGTGTAGCTTAGAGACAGGGATTTTTGGATTTAATAGAATCTCAAATGACCTAGAATCGATTAAGAAAGAAATTCGTCGCCCAAATTCAAATAGATTGTTGTATATAGCAGAAGGTTTTGGACTAGGAATGAGTGTAGATGAAATATATGAATTATGCAAAATTGATAAATGGTTTTTAAATGAAATAAGAGAAATTATAGAAGCAGAAAACATAATTACAAGTGAGATTTTAAGTAATAAACTTTTAATGAGAAATATTAAAAGTTATGGTTTTAGTGATAAAATGATTGCATATTGGTTAAAAGAAAATGAAAATCTTAATATTAGTGAAGGTGAAGTATATCAAGCTAGAATGAATCTAAATGTTATACATTCATACAATGAAGTTGATACTTGTTCGGCTGAATTTATAAGTTTAACTCCATATCTTTATTCTAGCATAGGTGATTTTGAAACAATAGAATCTAAGAATATATTAATTGAAAAACAACATGAAAATATCAATCAAAATAAAAAAATTATGATTATAGGTGGAGGACCAAATAGAATTGGACAAGGCATTGAGTTTGATTATTGTTGTGTGCATGCAAGCTTTGCATTAGCAGATTTAGGTGTGCAAAGCATTATGTATAACTGCAATCCTGAAACAGTTAGTACAGATTATGATATAAGTGATATTTTATATTTTGAACCAATTACATTTGAGCATGTAAGATCTGTAATTGAAAGAGAAAAACCAGATGGTATTATCGTGCATTTTGGGGGACAAACACCATTAAAACTTTCACATGATTTAACAAAGATTAATGCTAAAATAATTGGGACAAGTGCAAAAGTAATTGATATAGCAGAAGATAGAGAAAAATTTGCAAAATTTATAAATAACTTAGGTTTAAAACAACCACAAAATGGTATAGCATTTGAAAAAGAACAAGCATATTCTATAGCAAATGAAATTGGATTTCCTGTGCTTGTGCGACCTAGTTATGTGCTTGGTGGAAGGGCAATGAGAATTGTATATGATAATGAGGAGCTAAAAAATTATATGGATGAAGTAATGGCAGTAAGTGATAATTCACCTATACTAATTGATAAATTTTTAGAATCCGCTATTGAACTTGATGTCGATTGCATTAGTGATGGTAAGAATATATATATTGGTGGTATAATGGAACATATTGAGGAGGCAGGTATTCATAGTGGAGATAGTGCAAGTTCATTACCAACAATTAATATTACAGAATCTATGCTTGATGAAATAGAAAAAATCACTGCAAAAATTGCTTTGCAGCTTGGAGTTATTGGTCTTATGAATGTGCAATATGCTATTTATAATAATGAATTATATTTAATAGAAGTAAATCCGCGTGCAAGTCGCACCGTGCCATTTGTAAGTAAAGCTACAGGTATTCCATTAGCAAAAGTAGCTACAAGGGTTATGTATAATCATAGTTTAGGGGGAGAAAATGAAAAATTACAGATAAATAATATCTTAAAAGAGGCATTGCAATTTTATGATAAATATAATAAAGTAATAGAAAAAGATGGCATTCTAACTCATAGTAAATTAAATTATTATAGCATAAAAGAATCCGTATTTCCATTTAACAAATTACCAGGTGCTGATTTATTGCTTGGACCAGAAATGAAAAGCACAGGTGAAGTTATGGGTATTGGTAGAAATTTTGCAATAGCTTTTGATAAAAGTCAAAGTGCTTGTAAAAATCCACTTCCAAAAAAGGGTAAGATATTTATTTCACTACGAAATAGTGATAAAAAATATGCAATTGGACTTGCAAAAGCATTTTATGATATAGGATTTGAGATTGTAGCTACGCTTGGAACATATAAAATTATAAAAGAAGCAGGTATTAAGGTTTATGCAGTTTTAAAGGTAAGTGAAGGGCGACCACATATAAATGATATGATAGCAAATCATGAAATTGCAATGGTTGTAAACACAAGTAGCAATAAAGCAAAGCCAGATGCAAGAATAATAAGAGAAGCGGTATTAAGAGCAAATATACCATATTTTACAACTATATCTGGTGCAAAAAGCGCAGCTATTGCAATGCAAGATAGTTATAATAACAAGATGAATAAAGAAAAATTATGTAAATCAAAATCATTGCAAGATTATCTAAAAAATAATAAATAAAAATACTTAATACAGCAAATTAACACAATAAGCATAACTACCCTACTCTATTGTGATTTTAAACCACAATAAAATTATAAATTAAAAATTAAAGCATTACATATTAATTGTAATTTATTTTTCTAATTTATTATCAATATTAGATATTACATTTGCTGCATGTTTTAATCTTTTATTATCAAAATGAGTATAGATTCTACTTGTTTCTACGCTACTATGTCCTAAACTTTCTTGAACTAGTATCAAATCATTGCTTTTACTATATAGCATAGTAGCAAAGCTGTGTCTAAGTAAATGAGCTCCATTTTTTGCTTTTCTAATACCTACACTAGACAATAAACTTTCAATTACAACATATATGTATGATTGAGCTGGAATACGAAATTTTTTATTAATAAAAAAAGGCATATCATCAGTTGCATTTGGAATGTTATTTCTAATAATTTTCCATTCATTATAATAATATTCTATTAATTGTTTCAATATAAACACAACACGCATTTTATTTCCTTTACCTCTTAAACGCAATACATAATAATTATCTTCAAGTGAAATATCTTTATATCCAATTTCAAGTATTTCACTAACTCTAGCACCACTATATATAATCATGAGAATAATTAATTGATTTCTCAAACGCACTGAAGCATTTATATGTTTTTGATTCAAGTCATATGTTTTTAGTGCATTTAAAAATATATTTAATTCCTCTTCAGTTAAAAAATCAGGCAATTCTTGTTGGCTTGATTTACTAGAAAATGTTATATTCATGGTATATGTATATGATGCACCACTTTCTAGTATATTATGTTTTTGAATAAAATCAAAAAAATTTGTTAAAGCAAATTGATAATTTCTTATAGTAGCTAAACTTAGGTTAGATGTATAAATACTTAAAAACTCTTGCACATTATCTGTATTTATTTCACGCATATCTTCAAATCCAAGTTTTATGCAGTATTCATAAAATATAAACAATGGGTTTGCATAGGTATTTATTCCAAGTAACCCTATTTTCCTTGCGCGTTTGCAAATAGATTTTATATCCTCAATAGAATTTCTACCACCACTTTGAATATCTTGTATAATTTGTGCAAATTCCTCTTTATTTTTTATTCTATGTGCTGTAAGCCCCATTAATTTAGAATAAAAAAATCTCTCAAGCCAAAATCTAAGAGAAATATCAAATCTCTCCTTATTTAAAGGGTAAGACACTTTTAAATCCTTTCATACAATACGATAAAATTAATACTATACTATTATAAAGCCGGCATATAATCTGTTGGTGAAGAAGCTGTTGCAAATGGTTTTTTTGCTATCCTACCTGCTTCATAACTTAATCTACCACTTTCAACTGCTAACTTCATTGCTTTAGCCATCATTATTGGATCTTTAGCTTGTGCTATG
>JARIAP010000018.1 GCA_029257755.1 Helicobacter sp. | reverse complement strand
CATGTTTTTTTGTTAATGTTCCAGCAATAATCATAACATCACTTTGTCTAGGACTAGCACGAAAAATGATACCAAATCTATCAAAATCAAATCTTGAGCCACCTGTTGCCATCATTTCAATAGCACAGCACGCAAGCCCATATGTTAACGGCCAAAGCGAATTGCTTCTACCCCAATTTAAGATTTTATCGATAGTCCCTAATGCAACAGGCATACCTTTAGTGCTTAGATAATCTATTTGTTGTCTTGCCATGATAATGCTCCCCTTTTCCATGCAAATAAAAAACCAACTACAAGCAATCCAATGAATGCTAACATTTCTATAAAACCTAATATACCAAGATTTCGGTATTCTAATGCCCATGGAATCATAAAAATAACTTCCACATCAAAAAGCACAAAAAGCACTGCTATAATATAAAATTGATGTGAAATTTTACTTGGTTGTTTTATTGGTATTGGTCCGCACTCATAAGGAGCAGTCTTCAATTTATCTCCTCTTTTTTTTGCTAGTTTTCTTGACACAAAGCGTTGCAATAAAAAAGTTGCCCAAAACGCAACAAGAGTTAAAACAAACATAACAAAAGCCCCAAAATAAGGATGTTGTGCCATAGGGTCTAATATTTCAACCATACATTCTTCCTTCTAAAATTTCAAGTAACTTTGAAAATTTAGTCATAATTATATTTATTTTTTAATTAAACAAACATTAAAATAAATAACGAACAACTTATTATATTGTATAATTACAAAATGTTACTATTTTATGACACTCAAAAAACATATAAGTTACATAGAAATTAAAACTAAATGAAACTAGGATTGTTTGACTAAATAAAATAATCTTGTAAATTATTTTAATTTTGAATTAGATTTTGTGAAAAACTAAATTAGCATTTATTGAGAATAAATTTAACGCTAAAACTCAAAGATTAACCAATAATTACAATATTGTTTAATCTTATCTAGAAATACAGCCATATAGACAATAAACTAAATTATGATTTTGAATGCGACTTTCTATAATCAAGTATCATAGCATATACTTGATCTTTTAAAAGTAGTTTTTGTTTTTTCAACACATCAATTTCTTGATTACTTATATGCTCTATCCCATTTTCTGCGTTTTGTATTTTTGTGTCTAACTCATTATGTTCATTAAAAATCTTTTCAAAATGTGCATTATTTTGCTTAAGATTTGTGATCTCTTCTCTATATTCATGAAACATAACATTCTCCTTAACTTTAAATGAATGTTTATTTTAAGATAAAAAAATTAACAAAAATGCAATTTTAAATATTATGTATATTTTTTAGTTAAAATATCAATAATTATAAATGGATATAATCATATAATTGCATTGTAATAATTTAAATAAAACTTGTTATAATCTAAATTAAAATATAAAAATAGATAAATTAAGGCAAGTATATGTTATCAAAAAATACAAAAATAGGATGGATTTTTATTATATCTGGTGGAATATGTGAAATATTTTGGGTAAGTGGATTAAAACACGCAGATTCAATGTTTTTATATTTTTTAACCGCAATAGGCATTTGTTTCTCTTTTACTAGCATGATTATAGCATGTAAATTTGTTGAGCTTAGTGTTACTTATTCTGTGTTTGTTGGAATTGGAACTGCTGGTATTGTATTAGCAGAAATGTTTGTATTTGGAGAAGAGATGTCTATAATAAAAATATTTTTAATAGTTGTGCTTCTGTGTGGAATTATAGGATTAAAACTTATAGATAAAGAACATGATAATGAAAATATTAGTGCTATATCAAAAAGCACAGGCATAGAAGAAGTTGCAGAACTATTAGAAAAACATGACTCTAAAATAAATAATAAAAATTAAAATAGGATGTGATTTGTGTTTAGTTGGTTTTTGTTGCTTCTTGCTGGTTGTGCAGAAGTAATTGGGGTTGGTATTATGAAAAAATTTGTAGAAACAAAAAGAAATATATTTTTATTATGTTTAGCAATATCTTTTAGTTTTAGTTTTGGGTTTTTAAGCCTTGCAATGCAAAATATATCTATGGGTGTAGCATATGCTATTTGGACTGGAATTGGTGCTGCTGGAAGTGTAATAATAGGTATTATGTTCTTTAACGAAAGAAAATCATTTATGAAATTATTTTTTGTATTTCTTATTATTGCATCAAGTATAGGATTAAAACTTATGGGATAAACTAAAAACAACATTATAATACCTTATGTTAAGGTATAAAACATTGTATATATTTTTAATTTAAAAAATATCTTTAATTATATTGTTTTACTTTTATCAAGCAAATGAGTTATAACTCTATCTTCAATAATTGCCATTTTAACTGCTGGTAATAAATTATTTTTACGATAATGTTCTATAACATCTTGAGGATTTTGACCACTCATCATAGATTCATAATAAATAGTTTGGAAGACTTCATTGTCATCAACATTAATTTTTTCTTGCTTTGCAAGTTTATCGACTACAAAAGTAACTCTTACGCTTGTTTCTGCTTTTTTTCTTTGTGCTTCACGCAATTCCTTACCTTTTTCTTGATCATTTCTTAATTCCTCTATTTCTTCTTGTTTCATCATTGAAACTTCATTATTAAATAATACATTAATTTCTTGTTCTAATATATTTTCTGGTAAATCAAATGTAAAAGCCTTTGAAAGATTTTCTAATGCCTCTTCTTTAAGCCTTTCATTATATAGCTTTGTCTTAGATTCTATCTCTAAGTCTTTTTTAATTTGCTCTTTTAATTTACTTAAATTATTTTCTTCTTTATCTCCTAAAATTAATTTTGCAAACGAATCATCAATTTTTATTTCATCTCTCTTTTTAATAGAGTTTAATTTTACTTTAAATTGCACTGCTTTACCAGCTAAATTTGGAGATTGATAATTATCTGGAAAAGTTACATCTATTGTCTTGTTTTCTCCAACATTCATACCAATAAGAGAATCTTCAAATCCGGGTATAAATTGTTTAGAGCCAATAGTTAAATCAAAATTTTCTGCCTTACCCCCATCAAATGGTTTATCATCTAAAAAACCTTCAAAATTAATATTAGCTATATACCCATCTTTTAATATTTTTTCATCTGATGGCACAATTGCTGCTCTATTTTTTGCAAGTTGTTCTAATCTCTCTTCTACTTGCTTATCGTTTATACTTTCTAATTCAAACTTTGGCATGTAAGATATTGCATTATTTACATCAAAGTTAGGTGTAATTCCAATTTTTAATTCAATATCTATACCACTATCACTTTCATCAAATTTTATAATTAATGGTTGCCCTATTACATCTTTTTCATCTATTCCTAATTCTTTTATAGCATTTGAGTAAAATTCATTAATGCTTTTTTGCTTAGACTCTTCATGTAAATTATCTTTATATCTAGATTTTACTATACTTACAGGAACTTTACCTTTTCTAAAACCATCTAACTTCATTGTTTTAGCATATTGATTTGCTAAAGAATCTATATGCTTATTAATTGTTTCAGTTAGTATCTTACCACTTGCTTTTGCATTTGCTTCATTAATTCTTTCTGTATTCATAGCTATCCTTAAGCGTTTTAAAAGTATAATTTCGTATTGTAACTAAATTTTTATTTTTTGTAAATCTTTTAAGGAGTAAAAATGCCAAAAACACAAAGTATTAAAATTGCGTCTATTGAGAATCTTAAACAAAAATTAAATGCTTCTAAGAATTTATCTCCAAATTTTGGCGAAATAATATCTGTTGAAACAAATATCATTAAAGCAACAGGTTTATCACCTAGCGTTGGAGATGTTGTATGGCTTATTAGAGGAAATGAAACTAGAACAGAAGGTGTTGTTATAGCCACACACAAAGAAATTTTTAGCATTAGTCCATTTAGTTTTACAGAAGGCTTTAAAAGTGGAGATAGAGTTATGATTGCAAAAGAGGGATTGCATATACAAGTTGGCAATGAATTATTAGGTAGAGTTATAAATCCGCTTGGAATCCCACTTGATAACTTAGGAGCTTTAAATGCTAGTGCATGCACACCAATAATGAATGCCCCAATATCCGCATTAAAAAGAGGGTTAATTAATGAAGTTTTTAGTGTTGGTGTTAAGAGCATAGATTCTTTGCTTACTTGTGGTAAAGGGCAAAAAATGGGAATCTTTGCTGGCTCTGGTGTTGGTAAATCTACACTTATGGGTATGATTGTTAAAGGGAGTGTTGCACAAATTAAAGTAGTAGCATTAATTGGAGAACGAGGTA
>JARIAP010000040.1 GCA_029257755.1 Helicobacter sp. | reverse complement strand
CACCATAAGTAAGCAAAAGACATGCAAGGATTGTAACAATAATTTTTTGTCGTAATGAAAATTCAATAATCTTTGTAAGCATAACTATTGTTCCTTCATACATACCACTTTAATATGTTGTGGTATTGCTATTGAAGTTACAATATATTTCATATTGCATATTTTTGTATCAAAAATTTGTCTTATATTAATTATATTTGAATCTATCTCCACCATAATATAACTTATATTACATGATAATAATGTATTATTTATTATTTTTTTTAGAAGCTTAATGATTTTAAATTTAATGTTAGTGAGCATGCCCACCTCCACCATCTTGCCCTAATCCCGCCATAATACCCTTTAATAAGACAAGAGAACCCTTAGCTATATTTACTCCAACTTTAAGTCCATCACCTTTTACTACAGATGCACCATCTCTTTCTTCTACAAGTGTTATAGCGATTGGTTTAAAACCATCTTTTGTTTTTATAAATGCAAGATAATCATTGCCATATTTGATCCAGCAATCATCTGGAATAACAACATAATTACCATTTATATCACCTGCTACATATATTTCTACAATTTCTCCTACACGAAAATTTTTTGCCTCTACTCTTGCCACAGCACTAATTGTATTTGTCTGTTTATCAATCACACTTGAAATGGTTGCAATAGTTCCTATTTTGTTTCCATTATTGTCAAATACTGCAAAGCCTTTTTGCACACTATTTGAGCGATTTTGTGGGACCCTAATACGCAATAAAACATTATTATTATCAGGTTTTGCAATCCTAATATAAGGCGTAAAAGCTGGTATATTTTCTCCTATTTGAGTTGGCATAACACTTAATGTCCCACTACCGCTTGCCCTCACCAAAAAACCATATTGTCCTCTTGGATTATCTGGATTAATACCAAAAATATTAAATGATGAACGGATCTCATTCATTTTTAATCTTAATTCATTCATTGTCAAATAACTTGCTTGATATGCCCTTTGAGATATAACTCCTTGCTTAAATAATTCTTTGTCTTTTCTTTCTATTTCTTGTGCTATTTGGAATCTACTTCTAGTATTTTGAAGTGAAAAATAAAGCTCACTTAACGCATTAGAGCTAATTTCTGCAATTGGCTCTCCTTTTTTTACACTCTCACCCGCCCTTTTATATAGATTCACAACAACAACATCAAGGCTTGAATTTTGTGTATATCCATCTTTATCATCAAAATCTACAACTGCGGAAAATGGCACACCCCTTTCACTTGAAGTGTTTTTAATGACAAATATACCTATATTCATAGATTTAATTTCAGAATCCTTAAGCGTAATTTGCTCATATTTTGCGGCACTTATAGTAGTTATACATATAATAGATATACATATATACTTAATAAAACTTCTACTAAACATTTGTGATATTCTCATTGCTATCCCTTTATTATTAATCAATTTTTGTAAAACTTTCTCCAAGAGTTTCTTCTAATAATGAAACTAAGTCAATATATTTTATATGTGCATTTACAAGTGCAATTTGAGAATCTACAAAAGCATTTTGTTGTGTAATGTATTCAAAAAGTGTTACTTGTTGTGCCTCATAACCCAAACGATTTAATTCTGCTAAATGTTGTTTTACTCTTGTATTTTTTTCTGCAATATCAATATACTTTTTTTGCAAAGTTAATTCTTGTAGATATGCCTTTGCTTTTATAGCAATTTGTTTTTTAGTAATAATATTTTTTGAAATAGAGCCAGATTCTAACGCCATATATTTTGCTTTTAAATGTGATTGTTTTTTTGTAACAGGAAGTGGGATTGCTGTTTGCAATGATGGATTATAACTTGAGAGTGAATGATTTATACCAATACCTATTTCTAAATTACCCCAAAGATTCTGTCCTTCATATTTACTTAATGCTTGATATTCTTTTGTTTGTGAATCAAGGATAGCCACATAAAGAGAATTTTTTAATTTTTCTTCAAGTAAGTTTTGTTGTATATTTATAAATTTAAAAGATAAATCTTTTATGATAATTTCATCATGCCTTTTTATTATATCCTCTTTATTATCACTCTCTATGCTATGCAATTCTTGTTCTATTGCATAAACAACATTTGTATTTTCTTGACTGCTTGAAACATGTGCATAATGTTGCTTATCAAGCCCCATAAGTATAAATAAATTTTTCTGCAATTCTAATAAATCATTTCTAACAGCTACACTTGCAAGTGTAGAATCAAGATATGCACTCTCAAAGCTTACATAATCTTTTTTACTAATACTTCCTCCATCAAGCCGTTTTTTTGCTATACTTAAAAGCTTTAAGAAATTTTCTTCTCGCTTTAAATAATATTTATATTTTTCTTTTGTTGCAATATATGTTAAATAAATTCTTTTCCCATTTATAAACTTTATATTTTTTATTAAACCATGTGTTTTTTGATATTGTTCCCCTCTAGCTTTTAAACTATCTTTTAATAACGCATTAACCCACCAAAATTTTGGCTTAATAACAATTGACATATCCCATTCTGTTCCTAATTGATCATTAGCTTTAATTGTGTTTCCACTTGCTTCTATCAATGGATAATCCCATGATATTGTAGATCTTCTCTCTGACAATGAACTCTCAAATTGTGCTTTATTATCAATTAATTCTATTGAATTTTTTTCAAGTGCCTTTACAAAGTCTTTAAGCTCAATTTCTTGTGCATATGATATATAACATAGTGATAATATAGCTATAATTGTTTTACTTAATATATTTATCTGCACACTTGCTCCCCTTAATATGTGGAAACATATTACTTTTATACACATTTTTAAATAAAGTTTTTATTTTAGTATAAAAAAATTATAATTTTATTAATTGGTTTATAAATTATTTAAAATTTAATATTTTTCATTACATTTTGAAATTATATATTAAAATCAAATTTGTAACAAAGTGTTTATTTTTTTTAAAACTTTTTATATAAAATTACTTAAAACTTTATATTTAGGAAATGTTATGGATAATAACAAAAAAATTTCTTATTTAAAACTTGTTGAAAAAGTTTTAGAAATCGCAAATAAACCACTTACATATACAGATATATGGAACATAGCAGTTGAAAATGAATTAGATAAAAAATTAAAAAGTATTGGTAAAACGCCAGAAATAACAATTGCTTCAAGACTTTATGCTAATATAAGAGATAGAAAAGATTCTAAATTTATAATAATATCAAGACATCCTACTAAGTATTGGATAAAAAATAAAGACTACAATTATAATTTAATAGATACAGAAAATAATGATAAAAAAAATATTCAAGAGAGACATTTATATCCATTGCTTGTAAAGTATCTAAAAGATAGTAATTTTGATTGTTTTTCAAAGACAATAATGTATAAAAAAGGAAAAAATAATAAAAATGGTGAAAATAGATGGAATTATCCAGATATTGTAGCTGTGCATTTTATGTTTAATGATAACAGAACACAAAAAAATTTCGAATCAAATATAAACAAAATAAACCATAAGATATATTCTTTTAGATTAAAAGTTAGAATTAATGCTTCTAATTTTAAGGAATCATATTTTCAAGCAGTATCAAACTCTAATTTTGCAAATGAAGGATATTTAGTTGTTTTTGAAGATATTGATAAAGAAATATTAGATGAAATCAATAGGTTAAATCAAATCTTTGGTATAGGACTTATCAAACTTGAAGCAGAAATATTGAAATCCCATATTATATTTCCTTCATTTAAAAAAAATATAGATTCTAAGGCTCTTGATATATTAATAAACAAAAATATAGGTATTAAAAAATTTGTTTGTAATTTAAATAAAGATATTAACAATGCAAACAAAGATTTAATTATTAAAGAAAATTATGATGAAATTCTTAGTGATGAGAATATGAAAAAATATCTTATTGAAAATAAAATTATTACCTTATAATATTTAGCTTTTGGTGTTTAGTAACACACATAGTTTTTTAATATAAAAAAATATTAATCAATTATTTATAAAGAAGTTTTTTATTTCATTTTCTATTATATCTATTGCTTTTGTTGTTGGCATATATAATACTTTGTTGAATAAAGATTCTTTAATATATGGGCTATATTCAAGATTATTTAAAATCTTATAACCAATCTTTTCTTTTCTTTCACTCATAGATATAATAGAACAAATATCAACTACACTACCACTTGTACCAATAACCAATAAACAATCCTTACAGGTAAGGCTATCAAACACTTTATATAAATACGAATACTTTGGTGCTGCTTCATAAAAAAACACAATAAAAGGCTTAAGATAATCATAGCTGCATTTCTCACATTTTTTTATACTTAATTCATTATAGCCTATATTAAATATTGTTTCACATTGAGGACAAATAACCTTTGTTAATTCTCCATGTAAATGAACCACATTATTAACACCAGCCCTTTCAAGCAAATCATCTACATTTTGTGTAATAAAAATTACCTCTATTTCTTTTTTAATAAACTCACAAGATTTAATATTATTTGATATATTTGCTAAAAATTTATGCATTGCATTTGGTTTAACTTTACTTAATTCTTTTCGCCTAAGATTATAAAAAGTATGAACTAACTCAAAGTTTTTAATCCAATTTGTATAATTACAAACTACCATAGGATCATACTTATCCCATAATCCATCATTATCTCTAAATGTCCCTAATCCAGATTCTGCACTTAAACCAGCACCACTAAATACTATAAGTTTTGACATATTATCTCCTAAACATTAAATGTATTAGTGCCATATTTAATCGATTGTGCATGAGTTAATGCCACTGCTAATGCATCGCTAATATCAAGCGGTTTAATATCACATTGCAAACCTAAAATAACCTTTACCATATATGCAACTTGTTTTTTGTCTGCTTTTCCATTTCCCGTAAGAGATTTTTTGACTTGCAATGGTGTGTATTCTGCAAAATTACCAATTTCTTGTAATACTTTTAGACTAATTGCACCACGAAATTGTGCTAACTTTATAACCGTTTTTGGATTATAAGCATAAAAAATATCTTCTAATGCAACTTGATTAATAGTATATGTTTTAAAAATCAAATCAACCCCTTCTATAAACTCAATAATTTGACTTTGCAATGTCCTAGTTTCTATCTTAATTACACCCGCATCTATTAATGATGGCTTTTTGTTAGATATACTTATAATTCCATATCCGCAATTTCTACTACCCGGATCAATACCTAAAATAGTCATATTAAGCCAAATAATCAACACTACCAATTATAGGTAAAGAAAGTTGCATGTTTTTTGGTATATATTTTAATATTTTATCCAAAAAGCATTGTTCTAAAAGCAAATCACCACATAAAAAAACATTTGATATTCCATAATTTACAAACATATCACTAGATAAAGTCCCAATAAATTCTGCTAATGAATCAACAACTCCATAACACAATAATTCATGCTCTACTCCTGCTAATTGAAAACTCATAACACTTCTTAATATTCTTGCATAATCAATAGTTATAAAATCCCCATCTCTTTTTAACTTATAATCAATTCTTGGTCCTCTATCTCTAACACACCTATTAGCTTCAAAAAGGACATTTGTTTTTAAATCTAAAATACTTGATATTAAACTAAATATATCAATTAAATTATTAGATATATTAATATTTTTAGTATAATTAGAAATATTATTGATTGGTGGTATATCAACAATATCACCTATATTTAATAATTCTAAATCATTCTTGCTAAAATTCCATTTATTTATTATATCTGTATTGTTTTTTATAAAGTTTCTAATTAATTTATTACCATTTTTATAATTATTTAATATTTTCAATTGTTTTATTAAATCACATTCAAAAGAAATGTTAAGAATTTTACTAAACCTAGAATCATTGTCTAAATATTCTATCAAAAATGCAGAATCGTTTTTTGTTGATAAAAATGCAATAAAGCGAGAGTTATCGCATTTATTAACATTTAATATTTCTAATAAGCTTTTATTTTTCCTAAAATGAGATATATAAATTTCTTCTGAAACACTATACAAATATAATAAAGGATTATCAATATTTGGGTAAGCATCATTATAATATAAAGATGGTTGTATATCTTTTTTAATCATGTTTTTATTGAAAAATAAATATTCAATATTATACTTTTCTTTTAAATAAGATAGTAATAAAAGAAGAATCAAATCATTAGATAATGATGCAAAAATATTATAGGTTTTAAACTCTTCAAAAAATATTTCTTTACAATTTGTATTTATAAATGGCTTTTCAAAACTAGTAAGAATATTTTTTTGCGATTGATTTAATCGTAAAAAATTTTGTGCAGAATCTAAATCTGCAAATAATACAAAAGGAGTGGCATTTTCTTTATTAAGACTTGCATAATCTTGTGGTAACAAAGAAATTCCTATAATATTATTGTTTCTTTGCAAAAATATACATTTAGATTCTAATAGTTTAATAGCTAAATTACTAATAATTGCTTTTATGATATTAGGGTTAGATTGTATGTTTAATTCTAAATTTTCTTGATTCAAATCACTTTTAATAATCTCTATAAATAAAGAAATATTAGAAAACTTACCATCTCTTAAAATAGAATTTAATTCTTTCACATTTGGTATTTTTAATCTATTATTATTGTAAATATCTAGTGTCTTAGAATCAACTAATTCTTTAATAGTATTAAATTCTAATAAATCAAGCGGTATAATACTTACAAAGGTAAAATCAATAGAAGTAGGCAAGTATTCTGAAATATAATTTGAAAAATTAAGTATTTTTGTAGAAGTAGATTTTATATAAATATGAAACTCATTGTTATCACTTACTTCTCTAGTAAAAATACATTCAAATAAAAAATTATTATAAGCAGTATATAAAAGAGAATATAATAAGTCTTTAAGTGCTATACTATATAGTGTTTGAGTGTCTTTAAATATAAATTTACATTGCAAATTAACTTCTTCTTGTTCTTTGTTTGATATATTACTTATATTATGAGAATCTAAATTAGAAGTTATAAAAATAACCTCTTCAATTTCTTTAGATTTATTATTATCTAATATTTGCATTTTAATCCTTGAATAATTAAAATTTTTGCACTAATTAAAAATCTAATAATAAGACTAAAATAAAAATTAATAATTAATAGGTTTAACGCTTATTTAGTTTTATTTAAAAACCTTTATACGAAAGGTTAGCTATTTCTTGTAAAGCAATATTTTTGATTTTTTTGCAAATAAATCCAAGAGATTCCAAATATGATATAGCCTCATTTTCCATTGTAATTGCACCTTTTATAAGAGATTGGCTAAGTGTAAATGCAGTATCTTCTCCTATTACTTCTGGGACAATGCCAACAATATGCACGGGTGGTAAATC
>JARIAP010000009.1 GCA_029257755.1 Helicobacter sp. | reverse complement strand
ATAACTAAAGAGGCACCAAATTATCATGGGTAAATCAATAATTGCTAATTTATATTTATAAAATTTCACAAGATTATATTATAAACTCTCTGCACACATTTTCTTACTAGCTTTAGCGATTGTTGGTTATGTAAAGTTTTTTATTTGTGAATCTTAGAAACAAAATATGCAAGGGAGTAGCGGAATTGCATTATATTTTATGTATTATTTGTTTCAACTGCTTTCATATTTGACATACCATATATATGATTTATTGCACTAATTAATTCTTTTGCAACATTATGTATAAATGACAAATCATTCAATAAAGAGGTTCCATTTGCAGCATTTATAGATTCTTCTTGTATTAATTTTTCTACAATATCAAAAGCATCTTTATCTTGTTTTTTGAAAAATCTTTTTTGTTGTTTAAGGTTGCTTTTTAATGTTTCTAGTTCTTCTTTTGGTGCATTTTTAATGCTTTCAATCATTCTAAGTAAATTACCTAAATCAATACGCATATCATCATATTCTTTGCATAATGCTATATTGTTTCCTGTAGAGTGTTTTTTCATATTTGTTTGCAATAAACCTATATTTTTTGTTGCTTCTGCTATTTTTCTTGAAGCAATTTGAAGTTCTACAATCCTTTCAATATATTTTGTTTCAGAAACAAATGTTTGTAGTTTAGTGGAAAAATCCATTATAACATTAAATAATACCTTTATTTGAGTATTATATAGTTCTGTAACATTAAAATTTTGTTTAAACCATTCTTTATTGTTTATTAATTCATCAAAAGACTTTGTAGAACGAATATCTGTTCTTGAAAACCCAATAGTATGAGAAATTATTGCAAAAGCGTTATCATACAAGTGTTTTACTTCATTATCAAGTGCTTCAAGTGCTGTATCCTTGTAGGGTAATATTGAATCATTTATAAATAATGGAGTTGTTTCCCCTTTACTATGTCCTTTAAGTATCTTGTTTAAAAAACTAGAAATTTGCGGAATAAAACCAGTAAGTAAAATAACACCAAAAAGATTAAATAGTGTGTGAAAAACTGCTAATCTTAATATAGAATCCTTGCTTAGCCCTATGGCATCAGAAATTATATTATTAAGCATTACAAAATAATTAAATAAAATTGCTACAATAAAAACTGTAGTAAAATTAAAAATACAATTTGCAACAGCAAGCCTACGCCCTTCAATATTTGTGCTAAGAGATGCTACAAGTGCTGTTACAACTCCACCAACACTAGTCCCTAAAACTGCTGCTAATGCTTGTTCGTATCCTACTTGTTGTTCAAGAAAAGCTGTAATGATTATTGCTAGTGTAGCATGAGAGCTTTGTATAATAGAAGTAATTAAAGCCCCTATAAAAAGAAAACCAATAATTGCTTTATAGCCTTCAAGTTTATATTGCGATAAATCCATTATATGTTTAAAATCTTCAAATCCTGACTTTATATAAAATACTCCAAGAAAAAAGAAGCCAAGTCCAGCTAAAATTTTACCAATACCTTTATATACCATGTTGCTTTGAAAATTGAATAATAACCCACCAACAATTAGTGGCATTGCTAATGAAGATATATTAATAGAAGAAGCACCAGCAATAAGCCAAGAGCCGGTTGTATTGCCTAAATTTGCACCAAACATAACGCCAATACCTTGAGTTAATGTTATTAATGATGCACTAACAAAAGATATAGATAAAACAGACACTAAGCTTGAAGATTGCATAATTGTTGTAACTATACTGCCAAAAGTAACACTACGAAGTGAAGTTTTTGTATATTGTGTTAGTGTTTTTTCTAAAAAGCCACCAGAAAATGCTTTAAATCCATCTCCTAAAAAAAGCATACCAAACAATAAAATCGCTACACCAGAGCATAATTCACTTAATTGTTTATTTATGGATAAAGCATATATAACTAAAATAATTATAATAAAAATAGAGTATTGTCTTATTAATAATTGAAATTTATTCATGTTACACCACCACCAATATAAATCATAAATGTGTGATTATATCTAATTTATTGATTTTTATATACTCAAAAATATATATATTTATATGTTTTTAAAACTTTTATTTAAAATATAAATTTAATTACGACTTCATTTTGCTAATTAAATGCTATAAATTTAGATATAATTTATAAATGAAAAAACAAAATAATATACATAAAGAGGTATCATGAAAAAATTATATTGTAATTACAATATTCTTATTGTATCTGGACCATCTGGAGCTGGTAAAAGCACATTATTAAAGTTTCTAGAAAACAATATAGATAACTTTTATTTTTCTATTTCAACAACCACTAGAAAACCAAGAGACAATGAAGAGCATGGAAGAGAATATTTTTTTGTTTCAAAAGATGATTTTTTAGGGAGTATATATAAAAAAGAATTTTTAGAATATGAGGAAGTTCATGGAAATTTTTATGGCACAAGTAACAATCAAATAAAAGAAGCAATAAAACAACAAAAGTTTATTGTATTTGATGTAGATGTAAGAGGACATAATACTATAAAATTGTATTATCCAAATGCTAAATCTATTTTTATTACACCAAAAGATTTGACAACATTAAAAGAGAGGCTATATAATAGAAATACAGATAATGAAGATGTGATACAAAAACGCTTAATAAACGCATGTGAAGAATTAAAATATGCAAATACTTTTGATTATTTGCTAATTAATGATAACATAACAGAATCAAAAGAGGCTATTTTGAATATTGCAAAAAGTATAACATTAATTAATAATGAATCAAAAATTAATGACTTGATACAACATTATAATTTTTGTTAGTTATTGTTGCATTACATAAATAGTTAAGTTTATTATAGGAGTTAATATGGGAAGTATGAGTATATGGCATTGGCTTGTAGTATTGCTTGTTATTGTGCTATTATTTGGTGCAAAAAAGATTCCAGAATTAGCAAAAGGTATTGGTAGTGGTATAAAAACATTTAAAAAAGAACTAGAAGATGAAGATGACAAAAAGGTTGAACAAACAAATACAAATACACAAAATAAAGCTACAAATGAAAAAAAGCCAGAAGTAATTGAAGCACAGGTTATAGAAACACCAACAATAAAAGCAAATCAAGTTAATACAGAGAAAGCATAATAAATGTATTACAAAGTTTTAGTTTTTCTTGGTAATGGTTTGCAAAAATATATAGAATCTTTAAATATAAATAATATTTCATTTAAATTTGATGATAAAAATATTCAAGATTCTATGCAAGGTATTAATAATATACAAATACCATTAGAATACCCAAAAGATAAATCTCATGGACACTTTGCAACTCCAATTTGTTTTGTACTTGCAAAGTTATTGCGAACAAATCCAAAAACATTAGCACAATCAATAGAATCTTTTTTGATACAATATGATAAAGATATACACAATAAATATGATTTTAAACAAATGATTGAATGTATAAACCCATTAAATGGATATTTAAATCTAACATTATCGCCTAGTTTTTTAATGAATGAATTGCAAGAATCTCTTAATAACCCAAAAGATTTTGCTAAAGGCGATAATAAAGATATTTCTATTTTGCTTGAATATGTTAGTGCAAATCCTACGGGACCACTACATATAGGACATGCAAGAGGTGCTATATTTGGTAGCGTGTTACAAAGAATTGGTAATCACATGGGATATAATATAATAGGTGAATATTATGTAAATGATGCGGGTAGTCAAATTGATATGTTAGCATTATCAGTATATAACAACATTGCGGTAATATTAGAACTTGATTGTATAGAAGGAGAAATTTATAAGGGAGATTATATAGAAGCAATTGCATATAAAGCAATAGATAATTTTAAAAAAGATTTCTTTATTCAAGAAAATAAAAATAAGATTCTATCTACATTAGGAATCTTTGCTAAAGATTTAATGTTACAAGAGATAAAAAATAATCTTTCGTCTTTAGATATAGAATTTGATAGTTTTGTTAGTGAAAAAAATTTATATAATAGATGGAATGATACATTGCAAGAATTAGATAAGCATAATGCTTTGTTGAAAAAAGATGGTGCTATATGGCTACAATCAAGCATGAAAGGTGATGAAAAAGATAGAGTATTAGTTAGAGATAATGGCATGCCAACATATATGGCTGGAGATATTATATATCATAAAGATAAATTTGATAGAAAATATAATCATTACATTAATATATGGGGTGCCGATCATCATGGATATATATCAAGGATTAAAGCTAGTATAGAATTTTTAGGTTTTGATTCAAATAGATTAGAAGTTTTATTAGCACAAATGGTAAGTTTATTAAAAGGTGGGCAACCTTATAAAATGAGTAAAAGAGCGGGTAATTTTATACTAATTAAAGATGTTGTAAATGATATTGGGGCAGATAGTCTTAAATTTGTGTTTTTAAGTAAAAGTCTTGATACGCATTTAGAATTTGATGTAAATGATTTAAACAAAGAAGATGCATCAAATCCTGTTTTTTATATAAATTACGCAAATTCTAGAATCCATACATTAATAGATAAATCTAGTTTTGATAAAAAGCAGATTCTACAATCACAAGTTAAAGATTTTATAGATATACAAGATGATGTATTAAAGCAAGATTGTTTGCAATTAATTTTACAAAGTCTTAATTTATTTCATGTATTAAATCAAAGTTACAATGAAAGAGCATTGCAAAAACTATGCGAATACTTAAAGAATCTTGCAAAATCATTGCATACATTTTATAATGCACATAGAATATTACAAACGCCACAAGAAAAAATAATTTTAAAAGTTTTACTTCTTGTATCACTAAGCCTTACTACAGGATTTAATATGTTAGGAATTAATATTAAAACAAAGATGTAAAATGCAAATTAGCAATATATCAAGGGGTGTAATATTTATGTTTGCCTCTTCATTTGGGTTTGCACTTATGAATGCTTTTGCTAAAATATTATCTACAAATATTCCTGCAATGGAAAACATATTTTTTAGATCCATTGTTATGGTTATTATCATGTTATTTATATATGTATATATATCTATAAGAAATAAAAACAAAAAGAGATTAAAAAAAGGTGGTTTTATAAAACTTTTTATGCGTGTAGCATTTGGATCTTTTGCAATGTTTTGTGTATTTTATAATATAGCTACAATACCTCTTGGGACTGCAACAGCATTTGCACAAAGTGTGCCTATATATGTTGTATTTATAGGCTTCTTTTTCCTAAAAGAAAAAGTTAGCATTGCAATAATTTGTGCTACTTTGATAGGTTTTATAGGAATCTTAATGATAGGAAATCCAAGCATAAATGGGTTAAGTATAGCTAATATATTATGTGGTATAGCAAGTGGTATTGGCATGGCAATAGCTTTTGTAGCACTTAAGGGATTAAAAGATTATTTTGATAATTCATTTGTTATACTATCATTTGCACTTGGGACTACTATACTTGGATTATTTGGTATGCTAATACCTATTGAAAATGTTGGTGGTTTTGTAATGCCTACTAATATAGAATGGTTTTTTATTCTTTGCATGGGTATAAGTGGGACAATAGCACAACACTTTTTAAACAAAGCCTATGTGATAGCTCCTGTTGGCATTGTAGCACCAATTGATTATTCTAGAATTATATTTAGCATATTTTTAGGAATCTTGCTTGGAGATTCTATACCAAATCTTACTACTAGTATAGGCATAGCATTGATTATATTTTCTGGATTATTAATTGCCACCCCCGCACTTCTAAAAGATTTAAAAAAGATAAAAACTAAAAATGCTAATATTTAAACAATTTTATAGATAAAATGTATTGTGTTTTTTATTTATATAACACAATGATTTGTATTGTTAGAAGAGTTATTTATTTGTTATGTATTATGTAGTTTTAGATAATTTATATAATCTATTTTCTAATATTTTATATGCTTAAATCATCATATTTTCAAGATTTATTTTAGAATCTATAACTTCTAGTTTTAAGTTATTCTTATGTAATTTTAGCTTTTTGTATTTAAAATTTATTTCATTTTAGTTATTTATTTTTACTTGTCCATTCATTAATAAAGGCAATAAGTAGTCTCTAATCTCTGCTAGTTTTTGGTTTTCTTGCTTAATTTGAATCATTTTATTAAAAATAGGAGTTAAAATTTTTTTGTAATTATTAAAAATTTTTTCATTATATGAAATATACATATTTTCTATAGCACTTGATGCGTGCAAAATATTTGAACCTGTGGCATATTGATGTATTAAAGATTGTATATATTCTGATTTGAAAATCATATAAATTATTGAATTACTAATCATGTTTTCTTTATCATATATGCGTCTTATACCCGTAGAAAATCCACCATTTAACCCAAAATCTACCTTACCAACACTTCCATCAAAAGATACGCAAATATCACTAGGTTTTAAAATCTTGCCATCAAATAAATTCTTATTTGCATAAGTGGAGCAAGTTGAATTTAAATCGCCAACACGCCAAAATAACACATTATCATATGTTGCTGTTTTTAGATATTGATTTGAGCCTATTTCTATCCCTCGCTCAAATTCAAAGCGTTCGCAAAGCTTAATCACTTCAAAAGATTCTGGTATTTCTCTTTTTAGTTCCTTGCTGTATTTCATCGCACCGCCTGAGCTTGCATAAGGTTTGCCCTTAGAATCTGGGAAATCAAATTGCATAAACCAATAGTTATAAAGCGTCTTTGCCATCTTTTCAAGTGTTGCAATGATTTTGTTGTTGCATTCTATCTTGCTATCAAGTTCTGATAGTGTATTTGCGATTTTATTCTGCGTTTCTAATGGTGGTATAAAAAATTGATAATCAAAAATTTTGCAATTAGGTATTCTTTTTCTTCCAG
>JARIAP010000190.1 GCA_029257755.1 Helicobacter sp. | reverse complement strand
AGCAATTGCATTCGCATAGGTAGTAGTATATTTAAAAAATAAATAATCTATAGTTTTTATTAAAACATTTAGGCAATAATCAAATTATTAATCCTAAGTAACTATACAATTAAAATATATCTTTATTGTATCTATGTTAAATTTATATCTAAATGTATATTTATATCCTATAAAAACACAATAAATATCAAATAGTTAATGAAAATTAGGAATACTTAAAGTTAAATTAATATAAACTTTAACCATAAAGAATCCATTTATTAAATAAACGCAATTAAAGATTTAAGCTGAAGCCATCATTAAACCAGCATGAACATAGTTTATGTTATATAATTTATTCATAAGCTGACTTATAAGCCCCTTCATCTCCATGCTTAAGTTTTCATTCTTTAACACTTTATTAAAAGATTCAAAGTTAATATCTTTGCTTGTTTTTGCAAGATAGTTTGCTGCAATTAAATCTTGATTATTAAGTATATTTTCACCATGCAATATATTTGCCATTGAAACAAAACTTTCTGCATCTCTAAAGCCTCCTTGTATAGAATCACCTAAACTTTCAATTTTTTGTAAATATTCTGATTTTACAAACACATCTTGAGGTAAGTAATGTTCAATTGATAATGATGACATATATTTATTTCTAGAGCCATGATCCATATCAACCGTATGATTATTATGCACACTATCTGCATACCTTTTTTGTAAGACATTCTGTGAAACTTGCATTTTACATCCTTTCAAAATAGATTTACTTATATTAAAAGCAAAAAAGATTCCAAGTATTAATTATGTATTATTTAGCATATAAAGTATATATTTTTTGATTATTTCATTCTTTTTGTGCTTTAATTACATTATTTAATCTTATTTAAGGGTTTGTTTGTGGTTATATTAGGAAGTACAGGAAGCATAGGTATAAATGCTCTAAAAGTTGCAAAACAATTTAATATATCAATAGAGGCTTTAGCATGTGGTAGCAACATAAAATTATTTAATAAACAAATTAAAGAATTTAAGCCTAAGTTTATCGCTATTGCTGATAAAACAAATATTGAATTATTAGAAATAGGAGATAGTGTATTATTTGTTGGTGATGATGGCATAATATCAATGCTTGAATTATGTGAAACAAAAAGAATCTTAAATGCAGTAATTGGATTTGCTGGATTAAAATTTAGTCTTAAAATTCTTGATCTACAAAAAGATTTGATACTTGCAAATAAAGAATCTCTTGTTGTTGCTGGGCATATAATTTCTAAAAAAATCCAAGAACAAAATACTATCAATAACACAAAATACAATATTATAGATAGAATATTTCCAATTGATAGTGAGCATTTTAGCCTTTGGTCAATTTTACATAACAACAAAGATAAATCTTTTACAAACATGTATATTACTGCATCTGGTGGTGCATTAAGAGATTTTTCAACGAGTAATATAAAATATGCTAAATTACATGATGTTTTATTGCATCCAACATGGAATATGGGGAAAAAAATAACAATAGATTCTGCAACATTAGTTAATAAGTTATATGAAATTCTTGAAGCATATTGGCTATTTAATACTAAAAATATTCATGCTATTATTGAAAGAAGTTCTTTAATTCATGCTTTTGTAGAATTTCAAGATAATTCATTGCAAGCACATATAAGTTATGCTGATATGTGCCTACCAATAGCTTATGCAATAGATTTAAACAAAGCTAAACAAGACTTTAAAATTAAAAACCTTTCCCTAAAAGATCTCACAAATATAAGATTGCAAGAGATAGATATAAATCATTATCCATTATGGAAATATAAGGATTTATTGTTAGATAAACCACATTTAGGAATTGTTTTAAATACTAGCAATGAAATTATACAAACAAAATTTATAGAAAAAAAATTACCATTTTATGCGTTTTGGGAAATAACATCTAAAGTATTGGAATCTTTTGAAAATACAAATACATTAGAAACATTCCAAGAGATTCTTAGCTTTAGAGAAGAAATAATAAAATTAAGCAATTTTTTTATTAAAAAAACGCAATAAAAGGCGTAAGATTATAAAAGATATGTTACACTTTTGTTTCAATTTTAATTTTTATAGTAGAGGTGTTTAATGGGAAACGATAAAAAAAAGGAAAAGGAACAAGTGAAAATATTAAAGCAACTACAAGCAGATTCTTTGGTATTTTATATGAAAGTTCATAATTATCATTGGAATGTTAAGGGCAGAGATTTTCCTCAAGTTCATAGTATAACTGAAGAGATTTATACTACTTTTGCTACAATTTTTGATGATTTGGCAGAAAGAGTTATTCAATTAGGTGATACACCTTATGTAACAATTAAAGATGCTTTAGAAGCAGCAAAGATAAAAGAGGAAACTAAAGTAAGCAAAGAGGAAACTAAAGTAGGCTTTGAATCTAAAGAAATTTTAAAATCTGTGCTAAAAGATTACAAATATTTCTTAGAAAAATTTAAAGATTTATCTAAAGAAGCTACAAAAGATAATGATACAACAACTCAAGGATATGCAGATTCTCAAGTTGCCCATCTTGAAAAAGCAATTTGGATGATAAATGCACAACTTGCATAATTTTGGATAGTATGTGAGTTATGATTATCAAATAGATTCTATAGGAAGTGCTAATAAAGATGATTCTAGCACTAGAATCTCAAATGACGAAAAAGAAGAACTTATAAGCTTTGAAACAAAAAATAATGGCTTAAGTAAATT
>JARIAP010000159.1 GCA_029257755.1 Helicobacter sp. | reverse complement strand
CATAGTAATTACCTTCATTTATATAAATATAAAAAATTATACAAATAAAGCAATTAAGATTCCATAAATTTGATAACATTTACTTACAATATAAATTATGTTGTTTTATTTAAGAAATAACCTTATTTTTTAAAATAATGTTATAATTTCATTTTACTTAAAGGAAAATGATATGCTTATAAAATTTCAAAATTACATTCCAAAAATAGGAAAAGAAGTATTAATATGCGATGGTGCTAAAGTTATTGGTGAAGTTGAGTTGGGGGACAATGTATCAATATGGTATAATTGCGTATTAAGAGGAGATGTAAATTATATAAAAGTTGGAAATAACACAAATATACAAGATTTAAGTGTAGTCCATGTATGGCATAGGAAAAAAGGTATTCAAAATAGTGGTTATCCAGTAATAATAGGAAATAATGTTACTATTGGTCATAATTGTATTATACATGCTTGTAATATAGAGGATAATTGCCTTATTGGCATGGGTAGTATTATAATGGATGGTGCAAAAATAAGTAAAGATTCTATAGTTGGTGCAGGAGCAGTTGTAACTAAAGGAAAACAATTTCCACCTAGATCATTAATACTTGGAAATCCTGCTAAATTAATTAGAAATTTATCACAAGAAGAAGTTGAAGAAATAGGAAAATCGGCATTACGATATATTGAGTTTAAAAATCAATTTTTATAAATATTGTAAATGACTTAAAAATGGTATTATAAATACAATAAAATAAATAAAAATTTGAATTTTAATTATATAATTACTAATTTAAAAATTAGAATAAACTATTATTTTCTTAAGGATTGATATGGGTGCAATACTTAGCTTTTTTGAGACAAGCGGAATTGTAACTTTGCTTGTGATATTTTGGTTATCACTATATGTAATTACAACATTATGGATTTTTATATATAAATGGTTTGTAATTAGAGGTATGCAAGATAGAGAATCTTATTCATTAGATTTATTGTTATCAAAAGATATTAGTGTGCCACAAAGTGCTGTATTTTCAAGAGCGAAGGGACATAGGATTCTATCAAAAGAAATGTTAAATGTTTGGAAGAATCAAATTATAAAAAATGCAAGTAGTGGCTTGACATTTCTTAGTATAGTTAGCTCGACTGCACCATTTATTGGATTATTTGGAACTGTTACAGAAATATTAGATGCATTTGCTCATTTAGGCTCACAAGGACAGGCAACATTTGAAGCAATAGCACCAATAATTTCAAAAGCACTTGTAGCTACCGCATGGGGTATTTTATGTGCTATACCAGCATATTCATTTTACTTGATTTTACAAAGAAAAATATCAATACTTAGTGTATGCTTACAATCACAAATTGATGTTGCACTTTCTGCATTTGATAAAGATATACAAGAAAATGGTTTTGAACAAACAAAAAATGTATTTAATCAACAACAAAATAAAAATATAGTATGGGGCGGAAAAGTAAATGGATAATTTAGAAATTGAAGATAAACCAGAATTAAATATTACTCCATTAGTTGATATTATGCTTGTTTTATTAGCTATATTAATGGTAACAACACCGGCTATAACATATAGAGAAGATATTAAATTACCAGATGGTTCAAAAAGTAAAAAAGCTGAACTTAACCCCGTAATGGCAGTTCGTATAGATAAAAATAAAAAAATATATATAGATAAAGATGTTTTTAATTATCAAGATTTTCGAGAAAATTTTTATTTAAAGGCTAATAAATATGATAAAACGCAATCAGTGTATATTTATGCAGATAAGGGATTGTATTATGGCGATGTAGTGCCAATATTTGCAGAATTAAAGAAAGTAGGATTTACAAAAGTATCGTTAGGAACACAATGAAACAAGATATTGTTATACACAAAAATAGCCCATCATTACATTTATTTAGCGGTGTAATAGCTTTTTTTATCTATGCTGTTATGCTTATTTTACTTATAGGTGGATTTAAATTTTATAAAGAACAAGTAAGATATGGAGAAATAGATTCTAACATATCAGAGATAATTACAGATGAAAGTATTGAATTATCACAAATAGTTGAACAAAATATAAATCAAAATATACAACAATCACAACAAGAGATTATAGAAGAAATACAAAAACCATTAATACAGCAAGAAATAACACAAAAAGAAATGCCAAAGGAAATAGTTAAAGAAAAACAGCAAAAACCACAAGAATCAAAGAAAGAAAAAGAAGTAGATTTAGCAGATGTATTCTCAAATGTTTCTTCAGAAACATATAAAGATAGAAAAGCAAGAGAAAAGGAACAAGAAGAACAACAAAAAGAATTAAAAAGAAAACAATTAGAAGAAGAGCAAAAAGCTAGAGCAGAACAACTAGCACAAAATGCTGCTGCTATCAAACAAAGCACACAGGCATTACAACAAGCAACACAGAATCTTCAAGATAATGTAAAAAAAGCTTTGACAACTAAAATAAGTCTTGAAAGACCTAAATTTGTTGGCAATTCAGAAGATAAAGCAAAATATGATAAATGGTATGCTCAAATTGAACAGATTTTGATGAATGAATGGAAAAAAAGTTCTAATTTCTATCAAGCAACAACAAGTGCAAAAGTTAGAATCAAAATAGATTCTGGAGGAAAATTAACATATTTATATATGATAACTCAATCTCCATATGCAGAATATAATGGTTCTGTAATTATTTTTCTAAAAAAAATGGAAACCAGATTATTGCCACCACCTCCAGCAGATGGTGTAGAAATTGCAGTTAATTTAGAAAATACACTCAAACACTAGCTATAATTTTAATATTAGTTATATTTGACTTTTATATATTACACACAATAATAATCATAAATGATATTTATAGTTATAATATAAAATAAAATATAGCGTGAATACAAGATTTTTAATTAGATTGCAGGATTACTAATGAATCTATCAAAGGTTAAACAAGTGATATGGATATAAAATTATATAACACAAGAATACTATATGAAATATAAAAATATATATAAAACTAATATTATTTTTTAAATACCTTTAAACTTTATATGTTATGAAATTCCTATTAATAATATTTGATAATCAAATTTTAATATCTACAAGAAACTTTGATTATTTATAGATAATTCATTTAAAAAATATATAAATTTTTAAATAATAAAGATATATCTATAAAATAAATTAAAAACACAGATAGCAATAGTTTTTTAATATACTATTTGGTAAATATTATGTATTTTTATTTTAATTATAGAATGGAATGTTTGCAAGTTATATCTATTTTTTGGTATTTATAAGTTATATTATACATTATTTGAATCTTTTTATTTATGTTCTTATGTTAAAACACGCTAAAATCTTTATATTATAAAGATAAATAAAAAAAGTTAAAAAGAAGAATTAAAATATTAAAAATTATTATAATATAGCTTAAACAATTCATCTTTTATTATATTAAAGCATAAAAACTTATAATTATATAAGCTAAATATTTATTACCATTTATGCTTTACTTATTATAAAATATTAATATACTCTCAAACAATATGTCTTAATATAAATTATTAATAAAAATACAAATTATATAATAAGTTTGTTTAATATATTTATATAAATATTAAACATTTTAATCTTAGAATATATTAAATAAATAATTTATTATGTTTAAATAAATATTAATATTACAATATGAAATTAATCACTAATTTTTGTCTTTGTCTATTAATTTACCCGCCTTAATCCAAGGCATCATATCTCTTAGTCTTTGCCCAACTTTTTCTATTTTATGATTTTCTAAATTTTTTCTTTCTGCATTCATTCTTGTATATCCTGCTTTTCTTTCTAATATGAAATCTTTTGCAAACTTTCCATTTTGTATCTCTTTTAAAATATTTTTCATTGCTTTTTTAGATTCTTCATTAATTACGCGAGGTCCGCTTATCATATCACCATATTCTGCAGTATTTGATATTGAGTATCGCATATCTGCTAAACCACCTTGATATATTAAATCAACTATTAATTTTAATTCATGCAAACATTCAAAATATGCCATTTCTTCTGGGTATCCAGCTTCTATTAATGTTTCAAATCCAGCTTTTACAAGGCTAGTTATACCACCACAAAGCACAGCTTGTTCTCCAAACAGATCTGTTTCTGTTTCATCTTTAAAAGTAGTTTCAATAATTCCACTTCTACCACCACCAATAGCACTTGCGTAACTTAGGGCTATTTCTTTTGCATTTCCAATATTTGTATCTTGTTCTACTGCTATTAAATCCGGTATCCCACCTCCATTTATAAACTCATTTCTAACTGTGTGTCCGGGTGCTTTTGGTGCTATCATAATTACACCTACACCTTTTGGTGCTTTAATTTGTCCAAAATGAACATTAAATCCATGTCCAAATGCAATAATTTTATTTCCATCTAAATAAGGTTTAATATCTTGTTCAAATACATCTGCTTGAAGTTCATCAGGTATTAATACCATTATTACATCAGATTCTTTTGTAGCATCACTAACTTCCATTACTTTAAAGCCTTTTGCTTCAGCCTTACTCCAACTACTTCCTCCTTTATGCAATCCTATTACAACATTAACGCCAGAATCTCTTAGATTCTCCGCATGTGCATGTCCTTGACTACCAAATCCAATAACCGCAACCTTTTTGCTTTTAATAAGCTCTAAATCACAATCTTTATCATAATATACTTTTAATGCCATTTTAATCCTTTATGTTTATAAGCAAACTAAACTAAAAATATAGTATAATATCATAAAATCATAAAAAAAGGAATGGAATGAAACAGGAATTATGCAAATATGAACTCTTAAAATCTATATTGCTTGAAGTTATTGAAGAAAATAGTCCAGATGTAAAAGAAATTTTTATATCCTTGTTTAATTCATTAAGAGATGAAAGTGTAGATTCTATAAAGATTAAAGAATTGTTTCAAGAAATTAGTGAAAGTAAGCATTTAATGGGAATTATTAAAGCTTGTTCATTGCATAATATAATTTTAAATATTTATGAGGAACAAGAACAAGCAAAAATAGCAAGTGTTTCAAGAAGTATTGCTACTGCATATAAGATTCTTGAAGAAGAAGGTTTTGATAGACTTGATTGCGATAGAGTGCTAGAATCTATTAGATTTTATCCAGTTTTTACCGCACATCCAACAGAATCTCGCCGTAGAACATTCCTTGAAGCACATCAAGAAATTACAAGAGAACTAGAAAAATTAGAGCAATTTTCATATATGCCAAATGATTGCATTCCATATAAAGAAAGAGAAGTGCAACAAAGTAAAGATAGCATTAAATATCGCTTACATCTTTTATGGAATAGCCATTTAGTGCGTAGTGAAAAATTAGAAGTAATATTTGAACTTGATAATTTGCTTTTTATTATAGAAAATAGTATCTTACCTAGTGCCTTGCGTGTGCTTAATCAAGTATCAAATAGGCTTAATAAACCACTAAAAATTTCACCTATAAAGTTAGGTAATTGGATAGGGGGGGATAGAGATGGTAATCCTTTTATAACAAATGAAATTATGACAAGAGTTATGAAAATGCAACATGAGTTAATAATTAATACATATATACGAGAAATTGATAAATTAATTCGTGAATTATCTATATCAGTAGATTTTTTTACACCAACTAAAGAATTACAAAAATCACTACAGAAAGAAAGGTTATATTTAAATCAAACTACATTAAAATTATATGAAAGAGAGCCATTTCGTGCAAAATTAAGCTTGATTAAGTTAAAACTACAAAATCATCTTTTAAAAGTAAATTCTATTAATGAAGTAGATTTTACATATAATAGCCCAAAAGAACTTTTAGAAGATATTGATATGCTTATATTATCACTTGATTCTATATCTGCTAAAAGATTAAATAGTTTTAGAAATCTTGTTTTGCTTGGTGGTTTTCATTTAATGCAACTTGATTTTCGAGAGCATAGAGATATGTATTTAAGTGCTGTATCAGAAGTCCTTTGTTTATTAGGATATACAGATAGCGATTTTTTACATAGACATGAATCAAAAAAAATTGAAATTTTAAATAAGGCATTAAGTGAGCCTACAATTAATCTAAATGGAATTTTATGGGATGTTAGTCCGCAAACAAGAGAAACAATTAATGCCTTTTTGCGTGTATTATGGGCTAAAAAGGCTATTAGTAAAGATATTTTAAAAAGTTTTATTGTGTCTATGACAACAACTGCTAGTGATTTATTAGCTGTCCTTTATCTTGCTTATTGTAGTGGATTATGGCAAAAAGGTAAGGTAAAAAATCTTGATAATGGTGAAATATTAACAAAAGAGGGAAAATCAAGTATATTTATAACACCACTTTTTGAAACTATTGATGATTTAGAAAATGCAGAATTAATACTAGAAACACTTACTAGAAATGAGCATTATAGGCAATATTTAAAAGATTCTGGTAATTCACAACAAATCATGATTGGATACTCTGATTCTAGTAAAGATGGGGGTATATTTACTTCTAACTATTCATTATATAAAGCTATATCTAATCTTGTTAAATTAGAGCAAAGATTAGGTATAAAATTTATGCTTTTTCATGGTAAAGGTGGTAGTGTTAGTCGTGGTGGTGGGCAACTTGAAAATGCTCTACTAGCATTTCCTAGAGGCAGTATTGGCACAACTCTAAAAACTACAGAACAAGGTGAAATTATATCATCTCGTTACCTAAATCCAAGAATTGCTATTAGGAGTTTTGCATTAACATTAGCAAGTTTATTAAAGAAATCTGTGCATGATAATTTTTGCTTTGATGATTTTAATAAAACTACACAAAAAAATCAACAATATTTTTGCAAGAATGATCCATATTTAATGAGATTTGAAGAATTATCAAGAATATCTTATAAGGCATATAGGGAATTAGTGTATGAAACATCAGATTTTATGGAGTATTTTAAGAGTGCTACACCAATAGATTTTATACAAAATTTAAATATAGGTTCTCGCCCAAGCAAACGCAAAGATACTCAAAGAGTAGAAGATTTAAGAGCTATACCATGGGTATTTGCATGGACTCAAAATAGATCCATAATTCCTGCATGGTATGGTTTAGGAAGTGCGTTAAGTGGATTAGGGGATAAAAAATTACTCCAAGATTGTTATCAAGAATCTATTTTTTTTAAAACTACAATTGACACTATTTCGCAAGGTTTTATAAAAGTAGATATGGAAATTGCAGAAATTTATAATGATTTTGTGCAAGATTTTGATTTAAAAACAAGTGTTTGGAATAAGATAGAGAATGAATACAAAACTACTTTAGAATGGTTATTAATTACAAGAAATGAAAACAATCTTTTAGAAAGTAAAAAAGCAACAAGAGATACAATACTTGCAAGAATGCCAAATATAAAAGCATTGAGTTTATTGCAAATAGAATTAATAAAAAAATATAAAAACGCACAATATGATGATTTACGCAAAAGACTAATAGAACAAATTCATGGCACTATAATAGGTATAGCACAAGGAATTAGAAATACAGGTTGATATTTATTGTATAATAAATTATTGTAGGATTTTTAATGCTTTATCACAAATATTTTCTACACTAAACCCAAAATGTTTAAATAATAAATCACCTTTTCCACTTGCACCAAACCCCTGCATACTAATAACATAGTCTGCAAAATAATATAATTCTAATCCCCTTAATGCTTCAATAGCTAAAACCTTAGAATCTCCAAATAAACTTTTAGCATAATTTTTACCTTTTTGCACAAATAATTCATAACAAGGCATAGATACCACTTGTGTTGCAATACCTATATTCTCTAGCTCTTCTTGTGCTTTAATTGCTAAACATACTTCACTACCACTAGCAAGTAATGTTAATTTTTTGTCTTTACTAGATTCTAAAAAATTGTTGATAATGTTTGAATATGATATTATATACGCACCATTTGAAACATTTTCTTTAGTCATATATTGTGATTGTATTAATGGTAACTTTTGTCTTGTTAATATAAAGCTTTGTGGTTGTTTTATGTTTAATGCTATTTGCCACGCAATACTATTTTCATTAGCACATGCTACACGCCAGTTTAAAATATTTGGCATAGCTCTTAAATGACTTAGTTGCTCTATTGGTTGATGAGTTGCACCATCTTCACCTACACCAATAGAATCATGTGTAAATATATAAAATACTTGTGATTTCATTATGCTTGCAACTCTAATGCTAGGACATAAATAATCACTAAATACAAAAAAAGTAGCACAATAAGGCGTAAAGATTCCATAATTTGCAAATGCGTTGCTAATAGCACCCATAGCATGTTCTCTAACACCAAAGTGCATATTATTACCATGTGGAAAATCTTTTGTATTCTTTAATTCTGTATTATTGCTTGGGGCTAAATCAGCGCTTCCACCAATAAAACCTAAATTAGCATTTGCAATAGCATTTAAAATTTTACCATTACTAGCCCTTGTTGCAATTGCATTTTGTGAATCAAGAGTAGCTTGTGTTTTATTAGAATCTACATTGCTAAACACGGGAAATTCTACTTTATTAAAATCTTTTCTAATCATAGATTCTAATATATCTTTTTGCTTTGAATTTTTTAATACTTCAATCCATTTTTCATATGCTTTTTTTCCTCTTAATACACTTTCTTTAAAATGTTTTCTTGTTTTTTCACTTATGAAAAATGTATCTTCATTTAATCCCATTTGCTTTTTACTATTTGCTATTACTTCTTCGCCTAATGGTGCTCCATGTGCATTATGGCTACCTTCTAAACCGACTGCATTTTTAGCTATTTTTGTCTTTGCTATTATCAATACAGGAGAAACAGATTGTTTAGCACTTAATAAGGCATTATTTATTTGTGAATAATCATGCCCACAAATTTCTAAAACCAAAAATCCTTGAGAACGAAATCTAGCTCCAATGTCTTCGCTAAATGCAATATTTACATTACCTTCAATGCTAATATCATTACTATCATATATTAAAATTAAATTATCTAATTTATGATGACCTGCTAAAGAACATGCCTCATAACTTATTCCTTCTTCCAAATCTCCATCACCACAAAAACAATATACTTTATGATTTATAATATCGCCCAATATTTCTTTTGCTCTTTTAGCTGCTAGGGCAAAACCTACTGCATTTGCTACGCCTTGTCCTAATGGACCTGTTGTTATTTCAACCCCATCTGTATGATTATATTCTGGATGACCGGGTGTTTTAGAGTTTAATTTTCTAAAGTTACGCAAATCTTGCATATTTATATTATATCCCCATAAATGTAATAAAGAATACAATAAAGCACTTGCATGTCCCCCGCTAAATACTAATCTATCCCTATTAATCCAATTTAATTCTGGATAGATATTTATATGATTTGCTAATACTACTGCAATATCAGCAAGTCCCATAGGAGCACCCGGATGCCCACTATTTGCCTCTTGCACCATATCTGCACAAAGCATTCTTATTTCATTTGCTATTTGTTCATAAGCCATATTAACCTCACATGCTTTAAATTATCTTACAGCTTTCATTTTATTTAATCTTTATTTATTTTTAGATAACAAATTAATAACTAATGTCAAATTAAAATATAATATATTTATAATCAAAAACATATTACTTCTAATACTAAAGGTAAAATTTAGTAATATTTTTTATTTTTATCATAATTTTGAATATTTTAAAATCTACATTTTAGTTTTTAAAGAAATAAATAATACATTTAAAATAATTTTTTTTATTTGTTTTTTATATAAGTATTATAAGATATAAACAATAAAATCTAGCAGAAATAAAAAAAACATAATAAATATATTTTAATTTCTTTCAAAAATCAATATAAGTTATGATAATAAATATATTATGCTATAATATTAAAATTTTCATTAATATTACTTCAAGGATCATATTTTGAAAGGTTTTAAGATTTTCACTGGTAATGCACATCCAGAATTTAGTAAAAATTTAGCAAAGCATCTTGATTTTACTTTATCTAAAGCTATTTTAAACCGCTTTAGTGATGGTGAGATAAATGTTCAAATAAGTGAATCTGTACGCGGTAAAGATGTATTTATTGTCCAGCCAACTTGTTGTCCAACTAATGATAACTTAATGGAATTGCTTATAATGGCAGATGCCTTTAAGAGAAGTAGTTCAAGTTCAATTAATGCAGTAATACCATATTTTGGTTATGCTAGACAAGATAGGAAAGCAGCCCCAAGAGTTCCAATAACTGCTAAACTTGTAGCAAATCTTATTCAAAGTGCGGGAATTGATAGAGTTATTACAATGGACTTACATGCAGGACAGATTCAAGGTTTTTTTGATATTCCTGTAGATAACTTATATGGTGCAATTGTATTTAGAGATTATATAAGATGTAACAAGAATCTTAAAAATCCAATTATTGCTAGTCCAGATATTGGGGGTGTATCAAGAGCTAGGTATTTTGCAAATCATTTAGGGCTTGATTTGGTAATAGTTGATAAAAAACGAGAGAAAGCTAATGAAAGTGAAGTTATGAATATTATAGGTGATGTTAAAGGAAAAGATGTAGTATTAATTGATGATATGATTGATACTGCTGGAACTATGTGTAAAGCCGCAGAGGTTTTAAAAGATAGAGGTGCTTTAAGTGTTATGGCTATTGGGACACATCCTGTTTTAAGTGGAAATGCTTATGAGAGAATTAATTCTAGTGTTCTTGATGAAGTTGTTATGAGTGATTCTATACCATTAAAAAAGAAAAGTGATAAAATTAAAATAATTTCAGTAGCACCATTATTTGCAGAAGTAGTAAGAAGAATATATCATAATGAAAGTGTAAATTCTTTGTTTATTTGATTTGTTGGAGAGTTTATGCTATATATTCGTGTTATTCAATATTTTTTAATATGTTTTTTTAGTATTAATATCATTGGATGTAAAAATACAAAAAATATAATATATGAATCAAAAAATAACGACTATATTTATGGTCAAGGTTATGGATCTAGTTTTGAAGTTGCAAAACAACATGCAATTCAAGACTTAACTACAAATTTAAAGGTAAGCATAAAATATTCATTAAGTAATACAATACAAGAAAACAACAATACATTAAAAACAAGTGGAGTGAGTAACATTTTGTTTGAATCTCATATAAAAGATTTGCCATTTATTGAAATAGATCAAACTAATAAAGATGGTAATAAGGTGTTTGTTAGAATTAAAATAAAGCAATCTATGTTAAGAGATGATATATATAATAGAATACAAACAAAGCAACAAAAATTATCATCAATTATTATTCAATGCGATACACCATCTTTTAAGCAATATAAATCATTTAAGGCTTTATTAAATGATTTGAGAAGCGATATTTCATTGTATCAAATATTGTCTGGAAATATGAGTTATGGCAATTCAATACTAACAAATTTTCAAGATTCTATTGCAACAATGCCAAAATATATAGTTTCGTGGGATAGTAATTTAATTAACAATAGAGATATAAAAGATATAATTATTTTAGAATTAAGTAAATTTATAAAGATTGATAAAGTTGCAAATAGAATATTGAATATAAATATAGTTAATGATGAAACAATGAAAATATTATTGAAATTCTATGATTGTAGTAAAAATATTGAAAATATAATACAAATTGATACTTATATGCAAATAAATCATATTGGTGCTAATAAATTAAAATCAAGACTTGGTGCTATTATATATAAAGCAATTGATGAAAACTATTAACATTAAAAATAATGAAATAA
>JARIAP010000146.1 GCA_029257755.1 Helicobacter sp. | reverse complement strand
ATTCATATTATTATTTTTTAATACTTCAAAAAGAGTATCTAAATCTTTCATAGCAGAATCTAATGCACCATTACTACCTGATTTAATAGTCATACTTGTGATTCCATTCTGATTAAATTGAAGATTATCCCAATTTATTGAATTTGCCATATCTCCAAACATATCTTTTTGTTCTTGAGATATATTAGGGTTATTATTAACTTCTTGTTTTAAGGCATTCGCTAAATCTGAATGATTACCATTTTGGTGTTGTTGTTGGTAATTTTTCCATTTCTCCTCTAAGCTACCTCCTGTAGCTCCAGCTTTATCTAATGCTTGTCCCAATAAATCACTTAAATCACCACTAGCTCTAACACTGCCGCCAGTAGCTCTAGTAGTGCGTATAGGTGTAGAACCTCCACCTAATTGACTTCCAAGTCCTGTAAGTGAGCTTATCATTTTGGTAAAATTAAGATTAGTCAATTTATCAAGATTTGATTGCTCCATACCTGCACCTATGCTATAACCTATACGCATTTTAGAATCTGATGCAATTAAAGCAGGATTATAATATAACGCAAAAGGACTTTTTAATGCTACTCCAGCACCACCCATAGAAGCGGATACATTGCCCATAGTGCCAAATTCCATAGAATTAAGCATACTTGTTGTAATAAACATAGATGAAGTTAATATGCTTATATACTTAGTCTTTAAAAAAATTATACTAAATATTTTTGGTAATTTTGATTTAGAACGAAAGTTTATCTGCATTAATATTCTCCTAATATTTATTTTTTAAAATCGTCAAAGATTTCAAATTTTTTAATTCTAACATAAAAGTGTAAAACTATCCTTTATAGCATATTGATTAACTATTTTTATTACCTTATTGTAACATTTTAATTTATTGTTCTTTCAATTAGACTATTTGGTAGATTAAATTCTTCAATAATATTTTTCTCTAATTGCCTATGTTCTCCATTGTCATTTTCATGATCAAATCCCAATATATGTAATAACGCATGTATAAAAAGCAATGATAATTCTGCGTAAATACTATGTTTATATGTGTTTGATTTAGAATAAACCTCATCCATATTAATTACAATACTTCCAATACATTGAATTTCTTGTATATTGTAAATTTCAAGTGGAAAACTTAATACATCTGTTGCATAATCTTTTTTCATATATTGTTTATTTAATTCTTGCATACTATTATTTGATATTATCATGAACTCAACAAATAAGTTACTATATAAATCTATATCACTAAATCTTTGTATTATAAAATTTGCTATAAATGAAAAATATATTTGCATTTCACTATCAAGCATATTTTTATCTTTAATTGTATTATTGTCAGTTAAAATATCAAGCATATTATTAGAATCTATATCTTTATAACATTTATTTTTATTAATAAAATATGTTTTTATGTATTCTTGCTTAAACAAATTCCATTTATCTTTAGAATCTATATTATTTAGAAAACTTTCATTGTCAAGTAATTCTACTCGCATATTTTTACCTCGCATTCAAGATTAATACCACTTAATTCATAAACTCTTTGTTTTGCCATTGAAATAACTTTTATAGCATCATCAAAACACGCATTACCAAGATTTACTAAAAAATTTGCGTGTTTATCACTAAATCCTACATTATTTATAAAAAAACCCTTTAAACCAACCTCTTCTAGTAGCTTACCAGCATAGTTGTTTGGTGGATTTTTAAAACAACTACCACAACTAGGAATGATTGGATGTGTAATTCTCATTTGTTTAAAAATATCTAGTAATTCATGCCTAAAGCCTTTGATTTTATGAAATCTAACTGCAAATATAACACCTATAGAATCTCTATTTCTATAACTAAGCTTAGCATCTTTTATATTAATCCATTCCCCATTTATATTAAGTGATATTATGCTTTGTGATATTTCATATTGTTTCATACCAGCATTCATATTGCATAATGCACCAATATTTCCGGGCAAACTTTGCAGAAATTCAAGCCCCATTAAATCATTTTGTTTAAAAAACAAGAATGCTTGAATACTAGAAACACTAGCCCCCATTTCTATATAATCTTTAAACAAAGATATATAATTAAAGCTATTTCCTAAAATAGCAAGGTTTTTAGCATTTGGCGATACCAATAAATTATTTGCTTTACCTATAATTCTAAAATTTATAGAATCTAATTCAATATATGATTGTTTTGTTGTATGTATTTTATCTTTAAAATTTATTCCAATATTATGAAGAATTATAGGTTTTTTATTGAAAGAATTATCTGTATTTTCTTTATTATTTAAACTAGCATTAAAATCTAAAGTTTGTAATATAGTTATAGGAATTTTTGAACCTATTTTGATACTTGAGTATTTACTAAAATCTATTATTGTTTCTTGCATGAATGCTTACTTTAGTTTCTAAGATATTATAGTTGGTATCATATTAATTACCATTTTTGTAAAATCCATAAGCATATTTAGCATCCAAGGCATTGTAAAAATAATCATGGCAACAACTGCTAAAATTTTTGGCACAAATGCAAGAGTCATCTCATTAATCTGTGTTGTAGCTTGAAAAATACTAATCAAAAGCCCCATTATAAGTGCTACAAGCAATACAGGTAAAGATAAAAAAAGAGTTATTTTGTAGGTTTGTATTGCTAATGACATAAGTTGTTGTTCCATTTATACTCCTAAATAAAAAATGTTATTTTACTATATACAAACTTATAATACCTTTAACTAAATAAAATATATGAAATTACAATTATTAAAACTTTTTATAATCCTTGTAATATTACTTCATATAGTTTTATACATATATCATCATTAATATTAATTAAACTTTTTGTTTTATAAAAATCTAACATATTTTTTTTATTTACAATTATTGGAGATATAACGCAACTAGGACATGCAAATAAAAATCCTCTTGTAAGTGCAATATCTTGTGTTAGTTTGTCTCCACAAATAAAACAATATTCTTCTTTATATAATCTACCTTCAAATTCAAGCAATGATATATACATGGAACATACAATGCGTTTTGCCTCTTGTTTATTAAGCATATAAGAATATTTTTCCATTAATTCAAAATAAAAAGATTCTATATCTTTTGTTTCATATAAATGTTTATCTAATAATAAACAAAATTGTTGCCATATATATACTTTGTTTAGCTGCAATTCATATTCTTTTGCTAAATGTATAATATTTCTTAACTTTGGTATATGTATTCCTTGATATTCTATCTCAAAATCAATTTTTCTTCCAGTGTAAAGTATATTATGTCTTGCACCATAAAATCTATATAATTCATAATAATGTCCTTGTGTTAATATCCTTACAAATAAATCTTCTTTTATGCTTTTTGTAATTTTTAAAATAAAACCTTGCATAGATTTGAATCTTAATAGGAATTAATTTTTTGTTTTTGTGCAATTATTAATGACGATACATTTGCACTATAACTTTTTGAAAAAATAGTTTGCATATTATGCAAAAGTAGCTCTGCTTCTAAAGATTCTCTTGTTACAAAATTATTAATAGAATTTGGTAAATATCTATACGCCTTAAAGTTACGAGAAATAATACCACCAATAATTGGTAAAAATATATTTGTATAAAATTGCATAATGTTTGATAAAAAAGTATTCTTACTTGGTGCAGTAAATTCAAGTATAACAAGAACACCATTTGGACGCAAAATTCTATAAAATTCCATTAAAGCTTCTTTTCTTTGCACTACATTTCTTAATCCATAGGCTATTGAAACAATATCTTGACTACAAGATTCTAGTGGTATTTTATTTGCTTGTGCAATCTTAAATACTCCTCGTGGTAGTTTTTCCATAGCTATATGCAACATTCCTACAGAAGGATCAACACCAATTATACTTTTAATATCTATATTTGCTTCTTTCCCTTCATTTTCCCAATGCAACATCATATCTCCTGTTCCACAAGCAATATCTGCTATATTTATTTTATTTTTATTTAGAATTTTAAAGGCTTCTTTGCATGCTTCTTTACGCCAACTCACATCTACACCCATACTCATTACGCGATTTGTTGTATCATAGGTTTGAGCTATATTATTAAACATGTTAATTATTTCTTCTTGCTTTGTTTCATTTTCGATTATTTTTTCTTTTATCATATTATACCTTTTATATTTATTATGTTTTTTAAAGAAATTTTAGCATTTTTTTAAAATGAAGTAAATATATAATTATAGTTTATGTTTTAAATGTAAGTTTCAATTCAAACAATACCTACAAAAATTAATGTAATAAAAATAATTTTTAAAAAATTTATTTCTTTTTTTATAAATAATGAAGCCTAAAAAATAACTAATAAAATACCATAAGATACCATATATAATAAATAATGCTTAAATCAATATCCCCAAAACATTACAAACTATAAACTAAAATTATTATTTGTAATTGAAAATTGTTTTATAGTAGTTATCTCCAATATCTAAAATGATATTTTTATAAACATAATAAAAATATAAAACTTTTATTAATTTAAGTATAAAATTATATGCAAATATACTTAGTTTAATCTCAACTTATATTTAGTTAAGATTAATTTAATATTATATATTAAAATGATGGTTTAGTTGTTTTACTGCTTATAGATGGTAAAACAGGGTATATAACATCTGGCATTTTTCCATCAAGTGCTTTAAAGAAAATGGCAATATCTTCTATCTCTTGTTGTGTTAATTCAGTGCCAACTTGAATCTTACCCATTTCTTTAATAGCATCTTTTACATCCCAAAATTGTCCATTGTGAAAATATGGTGCTGTTTGCATAATATTTCTTAAAGTAGGTGTTTTTACTAAACCATCTTTATTTCCTCTAAAATCACCAACATTTAGATATTTGTATTCTCCTGTTATACCAAATGCTTGCATAGAACCACCTAAATTAATACCTGTATGACAATCAAAACAACCTTTTTCAATAAATGTATTAAGTCCTTCTTTTTCTTTTTTACTTAAAGCATTTGTATTTCCATGCATAAATGAATCAAATCTACTTGGGGTTATAAGAGTTAATTCATATAATGCTATTGTATCAGCAATTAACTTGAAATCTATTTTTACATTTTTTCCATAAGCATTTTTAAATTCATCTATATACTCTGGTATAGAGGTGATTTTTTGCACCACTAACTCTGGTTTTGCATCCATTTCAGCTGGACTTTGTATTGGTCCTTGAGCTTGATCTCCTAAGTGACTAGATCTACCATCCCAAAACTGCACATCATTAAATGCAGAATTAAGAGTAGTTGGGCTATTTAAATGGTGAGGATTTGCACTCCATTTATGTCCTATAGCAGCTGGAACTACATCTGTTCCTGCTAATGCTAAATTATGACAAGTATTGCATGAAATTAAGTTTGAACTTGATAGTCTCGGATCAAAATAAAGTTTTTTACCTAACTCTATTTGTTCTTTTGTTAAAAGAGGAGAATATCCCTTTGCCATACCTGTATCTTTGATCTTTTTTTGTTGATAACTAACCAACTCTTCACCTATAGGAATTGCTTGTAATCCTGCATCTTTTGCCTTTTGTAAAATTACCTTATCGCTAGGAAAAGTGCTTGCAGCAAATGCTATTGCCAATGTAGCCACACTCGCAATGGTAATTCCTATACCAAACGATTTTTTATTCATTATCATCCCTTTAATTAAATTATCACTAAATTCACTTCTTAATATTAGAATTTAATGATAATATAATTATAACCTAAAATTTTATAAATGATAAAAATTATTATATAAAAATAATAATACATAAATAATTCTTATTAATTGATATATTAATCTTTATAATATTCAATTATATGTATTATCATGTGATTTAATTATGATTATAGAAGTTATTAATTATAATGTGTCTAATATAAATGATATAAAATATATCACTTAATTCTATATTATTTCTTACACTTACTAATTATTTCATTATGTTCTATTAATTCTTGTATTGTGTTTATTTTTTGTTTTGGTATTAAATTAAATGTTTCTTTCGCATTTTTACAATCTCCTTTTTTATAGAATCCCCATGCTAAACTATCTAAATATTCTATTGAATTTGGTTCAATTGCTAAAGCTTTGCTTACATATTTCATACCATCATCAATATTAATATTGTGATTAATCATTAGATAACCTAAAAAATTATAAAAAAATGCGTCATCTTTTGTTAAATTTTGATTTTTCTTTGTTAGCTCTTCTGTTCGTTGTTGCAGTACAGATTGCAAGGTTAATACTATTGGTTTTAAATTATTTTCATCTTTATTTTTTATTGTTTCGTATTCATAAATAGCACTTAAAGCTAAAAAATCTATGCGATTTGTATTTTCATATAATTTTTTTGCTAATTCTAATGCCTTATTAAATTCTTTATTATCTACATAAACTTGCATAAGCAATTCCTCTCCATCACTATCAAGTGAATTTTCATATTCTTTTAAAAATTCTATTGCTTCATTATGAGAATTTGTTTTAATTAATACACTTACAAGAAAATTTGCATTATCTATAGTTTGGTCTTCCAAAAATCTCTTTTTTAGATTCTCTTTTAACATATCAAGTCGATTTGTTTTTTTGTAAATAGCAAAGAAGTTTTGTAAATTAATATTATATTCATTGCTTGATATATATTCATTTAGATATTTTAATGCATCATCTATTTTATTTTCTTGAAAATATATTGCTATTATTTGATTTAAAGATTCTAGCTTTAATTTTGTTCCTATACTCATTTCATCATTATATATTGATATTAAATGCTTCAATGCTTTGTTTGGCATATTTTGTTGTATATATAAATTACTAAGCAAATAATGTATTTGTAATGTCGGGTTTGTAGATGAAATCTTTTCAAGTAAAATAATTGCAAAATTATATTCTTTTTTACGAACATGATCTTCTGCTATAATTAAATTAGTATCTATATCATCTATATTTTTACTTATTTCTTGATATTTCTTTGCAGTTTTTAAAGCATTATCTAAATTTCCTGATTGACTTTGTGTTATTGCAACTTGTTTTAAAAAATAAAAATCTTTTGTATCTTTATATAAATTTTGATAAATTTTACTAGCTTCTATAAATTTACCTTGATTTGCAAGATCAGCAGCTTTTAGCATATATAAATCTATATTATTTTTTTTTGTGAAATTATTTGTTGTATTGCTTTTTGTAGTATTATTAATCACATTACTAGCATATATAATGTTATATGTTAATATGCAAAAAATACTTAATTTTAAACATGTTTTAATACATTTCATTGTGTCTCCTTTTATATAAAATCTTTATTTAGTAATTAAAACACCAATACATCTTTGTGTCAATTCATTTTTATCTTGTTTATACACATTCCAAAATGGAAATGTTTTACATTGTTTTGGTCTAACAGGATATATACTACATTGATTGTTTTTTTCATCAAAAAATACACAACTAACTCCTTTTTCTTTTTCAATACATAGTTTTTCAATAAAAGAAAAACGCATTCCAACTCTCTTAACATATATTAAACAAAAATCTTCAAATGGTATATCTAAGAAATCGCTAACAGCTTTAATCTCTGCTATAGTGGCAAAAATATAACCACTCTCACCATAGCAACATTTACCTCCACATTCTACACATTTATCGCAATCAAACAAAAAATCAAATCCTTCTTGCGAAATTATATTAGATTCTACCTTATTTTTAGTTTTATATCTATTAAAAACATATTTTTTTACATTTTGTTTCATAATTTAGTATTCTTTAGAATCAAGTTTTTGCTTAAATAGCTTATATATTGTAACAATTTATGCTTAACAAAATATCAATATTAGTAAATATGTTTTTATTGTATAATTAAACTATAAATTTAATGCTATTATAAAAGTAATATAATATATAAGGAATATAATGACAATAAGAGATAGATATATTAATTTTTTTAAAAATAAAGGGCATGAAATCTATGATTCTATGCCTCTTGTGCCAGATGATGCAAGCTTATTATTTACAAATGCAGGAATGGTGCAATTTAAAGATATTTTTACAGGTAAGATTCCAATACCAAGCACACAAAGGGCTACAAGCTCTCAACTCTGTATTCGTGCAGGAGGAAAGCATAATGACTTAGAGAATGTAGGCTATACCGCAAGACATCATACACTTTTTGAAATGTTGGGCAATTTTAGCTTTGGTGATTATTTTAAAAAAGAGGCGATAGATTATGCTTGGGAGTTTGTTACAAAAGTTCTGG
>JARIAP010000127.1 GCA_029257755.1 Helicobacter sp. | reverse complement strand
CTAAATAACCATCAGAATCTATTGTAAAATCACCATTTTTAGTAAAGTAATTTTCATCACTTACATCAAAGTTATCTTCCCCAATTTCAAATTGCCCATCTTTGTTTTTCCCCACCACAAACCAACCCTTACCTGTATAAGCCACCGCAGTATCACTATCAGCCTTTTTGAGATTCCCCATTTTTGTAATTACATTATTACTTGCACCAGTTGTGCCATAACTAAAATCATTGTTTGTAACTGTGGAGGCGTTCATAGAATCCATACTGCGTGAAAAAAGAGTTTTAAACTCAGGATCATTAGCTTTATAACCAACCGTATTAACATTGGCAATATTGTTTGAAATACTATCAAGACCAAATTGGTGTGTTTTGATGCCACTTACAGCATTTAACATCGTGTCATTCATTATTATGCCTCCTGCAAATCATATAGCTATATTTATTTAAACAATACTCTTGTAGCAAATTATGTGCCACTTTTAATCGAACTAATTTTTAATAGACAATTTTTTTATATACTTTAAAAATTTTAAGTAATTTGATTAACACTAATAATGTATAATTACAAACTTCTTAGACTTATTTTAAGATTATTTTTATACTTTAGGAGTTAATCAATGGAAAATGCAGAAATTTATAGTCAAGTAAAAGAATTGGTTGCTAGTGAATTAAAAGTATCACTAGATGAAATCAAGCCAGAATCTGATTTTACTAAAGATTTAAATGCAGATAGCCTTGATGTTGTTGAATTTATTATGGCGTTAGAGGAAAAGTTTGATATTAAGATTCCAGATGAAGAAGCAGAAAAAATAAAGATTGTGCAAGATGTAGTAGATTACATTGTAGCAAATAAATAATATATTCTTTAATGCTTAAGATTCATTAAATTAAGGAGTAATAGTTGCGACGAGTTGTAGTAACAGGCATTGGTATGGTAAATGCCTTAGGATTAAATAAAAATGTTTCTTTTGAAAAAATTGTTAATGGTGAATGTGGTATAAAAAGAATAGAATCTTTTAATGTTACAGATTTTCCAGTGCAAATTGCAGGAGAAATTATAGATTTTAATCCAGAGTCAGTCCTTGATGCTAGAGAAGTAAAAAAGGCACATAGATTTATACAGCTTGGACTATTAGCATCTAGAGAAGCATTGCAAGATAGTGTTAAGCAATCAAAACAATCATTTGTTAATGGAAATTTTGAAATTTTACCAGATATTTCAGATAGGTTTGGTATAAGTTCCGCTTCAGGTATAGGTGGATTAGAAAATATTCAAAACAACTCTATTACTTGGCATACAAAAGGTGCAAGAAGAATTAGCCCTTTCTTTATACCCTCTGCACTTGTTAATATGCTTGGTGGCTTTGTATCAATAGCACATAGAATAAAAGGTCCAAATGTATCAAGCGTTACAGCTTGTGCTGCTGGAACACATGCAATCATAGAAGCGGCTAAAACAATTATGCTTGATTGTGCAGATAGAATGCTTGTTATTGGTGCAGAATCAACAATTTGTGAAATAGGGGTTGGTGGCTTTGCAGCTATGAAAGCATTAAGTGTGAGAAATGATTCCCCACAAAAAGCTTCAAGACCTTTTGATAAAAAAAGAGATGGCTTTGTTATGGGTGAAGGAGCAGGTGCATTGATTCTTGAAGAATATGAAAGTGCTAAAAGCAGAGGTGCATATATATATGGTGAATTATGTGGCTTTGGAGAAAGCGGAGATGCAAATCATATCACTACTCCAGCTCCTGAAGGAGAGGGTGCATTCCGCGCTATGAAACAAGCCTTAAATATGGCTAAAATACGACCAGATTATATAAATGCACATGGCACGAGTACATACTATAATGATTTTTTTGAAACACAAGCGTTAAAAAGAGTATTTAATAATGATGTCCCACCTATAAGTTCAACAAAGGGTCAAATAGGACATTGTCTTGGTGCAGCTGGTGCTATAGAAGCAGTAATATCTTTAATGGCTATGGAAAATAATATTATGCCACCAACTATAAATCAAGAAGAAAAAGACGAATTATGTGATTTAGACTATATACCAAATACATCAAGAAAAGCAAATATTACAAGCGTAATGAGCAATTCATTTGGTTTTGGTGGAACAAATGGTGTAGTTATTTTTAAAAAGTGTTAATAATGGCTACATATTTGGATTTTGAACAAAGATTAAAACTTTTACAAGAAGATATAGAATCTGCAACTATGAGAAATGATAGTGCAGCAGTAAATATATTACAACAAGATCTTGAAAGTGAAATTAAAAGAATATATTCAAACCTAAATGATTATCAAAAATTACAATTAGCAAGACACCCTGATCGCCCATACACCTTAGATTATATTGAAATTATAATGAATGATTACTATGAAATATTTGGAGATAGACATTTTAGAGATGACAAGGCCATTGTGTGTTATATAGGTAAAATAGACAACGAAAAAGTTATGGTTATTGGCGAAGAAAAAGGGCGTGGAACAAAAAATAAAATAACAAGAAATTTTGGTATGCCAAATCCAGAAGGTTATCGCAAGGCATTAAGGGTAGCAAAAATAGCAGAAAAATTTAATATACCTATATTAATGTTAGTAGATACAGCTGGAGCATATCCGGGACTTGGTGCAGAAGAGAGAGGACAAAGTGAAGCTATAGCTAAAAACTTACAAGAATTTTCTACTATTAAAGTTCCCACAATATCCATTGTAATAGGAGAAGGTGGAAGTGGAGGGGCTTTAGCAATTGGCGTTGCAGATAAACTCGCTATGATGGAATATTCCATATTTAGTGTTATATCACCAGAGGGTTGTGCAGCAATTCTATGGAATGATCCTACAAAAATAGAAGCCGCTACTAAAGCTATGAAAATAACACCAATTGAACTAAAACAAGCTAAACTAATTGATGATATAATAAAAGAACCATTAAGTGGGGCACATAGAGATAGATTAGGTGCAGCAAATGCTATAAAATCCTATTTTATAGATTCACTAGAGCAAATAAGAAATACACCAAATTTTATTGCAAAGAGATATGAAAAGCTTATGCAATATGGATCTTTTAAATAATTGAGTTATGATACAAAAAATATAATTTAATCATATAGTAATGACTTTTGTTATAAAGCATTGAAATTTTATTCTTTATAATATAAAACTTAAATTAAATTTTATAGATTTCATAAAGTATATTTTTTAACATGAATACTAGATTTTTATTTAAACATTAAATCATTGGTTTTATTTTTATGTATTTTTATAATAAAGAGTCTTAATATATTTGAAAAAGTTTTTTTGCATTATAAACAACAATCAATTTAATATTATTTATATTTTCAACACTTATATATAATGTTTATGTTATTTAAGTTTTGCTATTCTTATAGGAATCATAGAAATAATTACCTTTGATTCCATATAAAAAAATAATTCAAATTACTTTATTATTAAATAAACTACATATATGTTTAATAAGGTTAAGACAAAATAATATATAGTTTTAAACAACTATTAAATATTTTATAAATATATATTAAATAAAAAATAAACATAAAATACACATATTATTGTCAATACTACTAAAGGAATTATTAATATATATCAACTATATAAGAACTTCTTAATCAAAAAAGTAAATTTTTATAAAATATATGTTATAATTATTGCAAGTGATAAAAATAGATTGGTGAATAAAATGAAAGCAAATAAATTAACAAAAACAAACATTATAATAACCTTAAAAATCAATGGGGGGGGGTGTAATAACTATTTTATTTATGACAACAATAAATTAAATAATAAAAAATATGATAAACACGAAATAAAACAATATTTTTTTAATAAAAACACTAAAAAAGAAAGTTTTATTACAATAGTTACAAATAATTTAAATTCTACGATAAGTATTTAATATTATAAAAGATATATTGAGGTAATCCAAGCTATTGCACCTTTTTAGAAAATATTAGTTTAATTTCGTAGTTTTAACTCCTTATATATGGATTACCTCACTATATTTTATTATAAATTAATGGTATAAAATATATTTGTTTATATAAATATCATTAGATTTATAATTTTAATATGAAAATCATTTATAAAATATAAATAAATTTAAACATTAATACATAAAATAAATTATAAATTAACACTTTTTATAGAGTATTAAAAGCCATTTATGTAGTAATATTTAGATACTAGATTTTATTTATAGAAAACATTATGATTTATTATATGTTATTAATGTAAAATAAATATAGATATTTAATGGTAAGTTGATTTATTTTGTAAGTAATATACTAAAAACTAAGTGTTTTTATTTAAGTAAATCTAATAAAATATTAGATTTACATTAATCTTAACACTATTAATATAGTAATAAGATTGTTGCTATACTATTGCAAAAGTCGTAAAACATTTTGTTGCACTGCGTTTGCTTGAGCCATAGCAAAGCTACCTGATTGTGCCAAAATATTATGTTTAGAGAATGTCGCAGATTCTTCAGCAAAATCCACATCTCTAATTTGACTTTCAGCTGCTTTAACATTAACTTGTGTGA
>JARIAP010000089.1 GCA_029257755.1 Helicobacter sp. | reverse complement strand
AAAATCCCCGACAAAAGATGATGATGATATTTTAATTACAATAATAATTGATGAAGCACATAATTTTGGTATAGCAGATTTGCATCAATTAAGAGGTAGAGTTGGTAGAGGTAAAAATATAGGTTTTTGCTATTTACTAACACATGAAAACATTAGTAAAGATGCTACAAAAAGACTTTTATCATTAGAAAAAAATTCATATTTAGGCAGTGGTGCATCTCTTGCTTACCATGATTTAGAAATAAGAGGTGGTGGGAATCTTTTAGGTGAAGCACAAAGTGGACATATAAAACAAGTAGGCTTTAGTATGTATGTTAGAATGCTAGAAGAAACATTACAAAGTTTATCGCAAAGTGGCATTAGCGAAAACAAAGTAGATATAAATCTATCTGTATCTGCATTTTTGAATGAAAATCTAATATCAAGTGAGAGAATGAGACTTGATTTATATAGAAGATTATCTCAAGTAAATAATGAATTTGAAGTAAGAGAAATTGAAGGAGAAATAGAACAGCGTTTTGGGAAACTTGATACTTATAGCTTACAATTCCTAGAATTAATTATTATTAAAATATTAGCATTAAAATTAAATATTAAGGCAATTAGCAATATAGGATACAACATAAACCTATTATATAATGATGATACAAGACTTACACTAAAATCCCCGACAAAAGATGATGATGATATTTTAATTACAATAATAACAAAATTAAAAGAAATGTCAAAATTAAATATCTAACAATATAGATTATGGGTTAATACTTAAATTTCTTATATAAATAAGATTTAGAATCTAAAATAAAATTTAAATCTAAATTATTTGTATTTTTATACAATAACTTTAACACACATAATTTCTACAATATTTATATAAATTACAATAAGATATTTTTATTAAACAATTTTATTATTCACTAAATTTATATTGATAATATTTTTAATATTTAACTAATTTAGAATCTATTGTGCAATATCCATTATCTTTTACAAAAATAACCTTATTTTGTTTTATCAATAAGCTAATCTCTTTTTTTAATCCTTTTTTGCTTATACAAAGTATTTTTGCATTTTCATCATTTATACAAAAATATTCATTATTTTTATTTAATTTTTTTATTAAGTCTAATAATCCTTTAGTATCTCTTTGTAATATTAAATCTAGTTTGCCATCATGCCTTATTTTAACAACTTTAGCAAAGTAACTTTTAAATAAAGTAAGCTTTGTTTGCAATGTATTATGATATATCATGCCTTGATAATAATATGGCATTACAACACACAAGAAACCTAGATTTGATTCAGATATAGTATATATATTCACCTTATGGTGTAGTATAGATTTATTTTTACATGGTTTTAATAGTGGATTTATATCTTTTTTTGCAATTAATCTATATTCCTTGTCTCTTGTTATTCTTACTACAATATCTGTATTTAAAGGGTATTTATTGGGGTATTTTGTTGGCATGAAAATATCTTTTGCTAAGCCCATATCAAGAAATAATCCATTTTTATTTTTATCTTTTACTTTTAATATGGCTATACTATTTATTGATGCTAATGGCATATTTGTTGTGGCTATGATTCTATCTTGTGAATCTGTGTATATAAATACCTTGATTTCATCACCTATATTTTCATTTCCCATTAAATAAACATTTGGTAGTAAAACACTAACATTGCTATTGTATATAGTGTCTTTTGTTTTTGCTAGATAGATTCCATATTGTGTTATTTTTATCACATATAGATTTGCTATATATCCTATTAGATCTTTTAATAGATGGGAATCTATGGAATTTATATTATTTTTATTATGCTTTGTATGTGTATTTAGCATATATTTCCTTACTTATTTGCAAATATAATTATATAAATTAAAAAATTTTAAAGTTATAAGCAGTAGGATTGCTAGGTATAAAACTATAGTTTATACCATAAAGGAGATATTAATATTTTATTTTAAGATTATTAGAATACATAATCTATAGTAAAGAAGGCATGACTTCTATCATCTGTTCTATTAGCTGTTAAAGCCCCATTATTTGTTTGACTATTACCATTAGCAGGTAGAGATGCTCCCGGATTATAACCAGCTTTAGTTGTATCTCTAAACCATTCAAGTTTAAGTCCAATTGCTAAGCCATTATTAAAAGCATGTTTTAGATTAATTGCAATGCTTTCTTCATCACTTCTAGGGCTTCTTGTAACTCTACCTAATAAATCCCAGCTTAAAGTTCCATATTTGAGATTATAGAAACCACCACCAGATAGATAACCTGTTCTTGCATTTCTATTTATCACATCACTAATGCTAGCACCTATATCATAAACACCAGCAGTCCAAAAGTCAAATCCCATAGGGTTACCATATGTTCCAAAATGTGAGTTACCACTACCAAAGTTTTCATAATATCCTACACGAACATTATAGTTATATATGTTTCCTTGTGCAATAAGGTTAAGAGTGCCACTCCATTCATCTACAGCTTCATTATATCTTGCATTTGGACTTTTATTATCTGCAGCTGTAAATCCTTTATGCACATGCAATGCAAAACCTTGCCCTATTACTTTAAAGCCTAAACCATTACCAAATTGATATTCATAAGTAGCTTGCATACCCGGTGCTTCATATAATCCCGGATAGAAATAC
>JARIAP010000012.1 GCA_029257755.1 Helicobacter sp. | reverse complement strand
ATTTTAATTTAGATAAATTCATATGGAATCTATTTTACTAAATAAGTTTCAAACAAATATAGACATTATGATAAACTACAAATAGCATGAGATTATATCACATGTTATCATCTATTGCTAAAGATATATTTGCTACTATACCTTTATGATTACCTAATCTTATATCTATAAATGATATTTTAATATATTTTAAAATTCATCAAAAAATTTTAAACTCTAAATATATTTCAATAATTTTATATACACTCTATATTTATCAACAAATAAAAATTGATAAATATTTATGTAATAATAAAATATCAATTTAGAATTTTTTTTACCATTTCAGATATTCTCTTACCAGTAGCAACAGGGTTTAAATCTTTTGTGGCACTCATAACTTTACCAAAATCTTTAGAATCTTTAGCGCCAACTTCTTCTATAATTTTCTTTATGGCAGACTCCAACTCATTATCATCTAATTGTTTTGGTAAATATTGCATTATTATATCTATTTCGAAACTCTCTTTATCAGCTAAATCTTGTCTTTGAGCCTTTAGGTAACTCTCTTTTGCATCTTCTCTTTGTTTCAAAGCGGTTTTTAGAATTTTAATACAATCATCATCGCTTAAAATAATTCTTTTATCAACCTCTACTTGTTTTAAAGCAGAATGCAATGTTCTTAACGCATCTCTTTTTAATGTATTACCACTTTTCATAGCCTCTTTAATATCAGCCATCATTAAATCTTTTATACTCATGTATGTCCTTTAGGAATATAATTTGCTTAATTATACAATATTTTACTAAAGGATTAGTATGAAAAAATTTAGTTTAGCATTATTACTTCCAACTTTGTTATTTGCTTATGAACCAGAAATTGATATGAATGCGCCAGATTATGTAAATGATATGCCTTCAAAAGATTTTGTTCCAGAGTTTTCAAGACCCGGTTCTTTGTTTGGACAAGGTGAAAGACCACTTTTTGCAGATAGAAGGGCTATGCGTGTAGATGATTTAATTACAATTAATGTTAAAGAAAATATAACAAATGATTTTAAGATAGATAAAAAATATAGTGGTAGTAGTGGTGGCAATATTACACCGCCACAAATGGCATATAATGGTCAAGATGCACAGCAACAAGCAAATACAGCATATTTAAATGATCAAGTAAGCTATACACTAACAAAACCAAATAATTCTACAAATTTTCAAGGTGGTGGGACATACTCACAATCACAGAATCTAACATTGACAATTACTGCTAGAATATTAAAAGTTATGGAAAATGGAAATTATTTCATATATGGAAAACAAGAAATGCTTGTGAATGGAGAAAAACAAATATTGCAAATTAGTGGCGTAATAAGACCATACGATATACAACAAAACAACACTATTGATAGCAAATACATAGCGGATAGCAAAATATCTATTGTTAGTGTTGGTAAAATATCAGAAACAACAACTAAAAAACCAACAACAGATGCAGTAGAATCAAACTGGCCATATTAAAATATTGCACCTTTTGTATAATATTTATATTTTATATATGCTAAAATATTTCACAAGTTAGTGATATATTGAGAATTTTACCCTTTAATGTTATAATGATTCTTTAACTTTAGCTTAAAGGGATAATATGAAAATTATATATTATTTATTTATTATATTAATAAATCAATATATTCTATTTGCTAAAAATAATCAAAATATACAGCACATATCATATACTATACAAGTAGGTAGTTTTAAAAAACTTGAAAATGCAGGAAAACTTTCAGATTCTTTAAACAAAAAAGGTTTAGATGCCTTTTTTTTTAAAGAAAATGAAATGTATAAGGTTAGATTTGGAAACTACAATAATTTAGAACAAGCAAAAAAAATAGCTCAAAAATATAAAAATCAAAAAATAATAGGAAACTTTTTTGTCATAAATCCACAAACTTATGCAATAAACAAAAATACATCACAAACAAAAAAAGATCATTTTGTTCGCACAAATATTTCAAAGGATGCACATCAGTATATAGGAGTCCCATATAAATGGGGAGGAACTTCATCAAATGGATTTGATTGCAGTGGATTAACTAGAGCAGTTTATAGATTAAATGGATTAAACTTACCAAGAACTTCAAGAGAACAATTTAATACAGGAAATTTTGTATTAAAGAAAAATTTAAAAGTTGGTGATTTGGTGTTTTTTACAACAAATAATGGTAAGCAAATAAATCATGTTGGAATATATATTGGAAATAATCAATTCATACATGCACCGGGTAAAGGTAAAAAAGTTAAAAAAGCAAATTTAGATTCAAAATATTGGATTAAGGTATATAAAGGTGCAAGAACATATTTATAAAATTATTAAGGAATATAAATGAAAAAAATTGATTGTGTTGTAATTCCAGCAAGAGGCGGAAGTAAAAGAATTTTACATAAAAATATGCAACCTTTTTTAGGCATCCCCATGATTCAAAGGAGTATCAATCTAGCAAAAGAAATAAGCAATTTTGTAATAGTTAGCAGTGATGATTTAAATATATTAGAAGAAGCAAAAAAAAATGGAGCTTATCCTCTTAAAAGAGATACAAGACTTGCAGATGACTTCACCCCTACCCTACCCGTAATAATAGATGCAATAAAACCTTTTATAAATGATAAAAAAAATAAAAAAATAAATAATAATATAAAAACAATAGAATCAAATTCAAGTGTATTGTGTCTTTATGCAACAGCAATGTTTGCAACAAAAGATTTAATATTACAAGCACATAATATATTGGAAAAATATAAAAATGCAACATATATAGTATCTATATTAGAAAATAAAAAAATCTTTAGAAGTTTTAAGAAAAATAATGGATTTATAGAATTTATATTTCCTAATTTTATGAATACTAGATCACAAGATTTAGAAGAATCTTTTTGTGATGCAGGACAATTTTATCTAGGCTATGCAAAAAGTTTTTTATCACAAATACCATTACTTGGAGAAAAAAGTATGGGTATTGAACTAAAATATGGATGGGATATTGATACACCGCTTGATTTAACGATTGCTGAAGTTATATTTAAATACATGAATGAACAGGATTCTAAATGAAAATTCGTATATTAACAGAAAATATAAAAGGGCTTGGTTTAGGGCATGTAGTAAGAAGCTATAACCTTGCTTATGAGTTTTCAAAAATTGGGTATGAAGTTGATTTATTTATTAGAGGTAATGCTGATTTTAAAAACTTTATAAATAAACAAGAAAAAATAAATAATATATATGTATTATCAATTCAATGGGAAGATATAAAAAACCCAAATATGTTAGAAACTGATATTTGCATTATTGATAGCTATGAAATAAATAATTTTTCTATATTTTTAGAACATTCAAGAGTTTTAGTTATATTTGATGATGACTTAAGACATTTAGATTTTTTAACAAATACAATAAAGTATAATAACAATAAAAATATATTCTTATTAAATATAAATGGACTTTACGATACACAATCAATTCAAAAAGATATATCAAACAATATATTTTCTGGATTAGAATATGTTTTATTGAATGATTGTTTTAAAGATTCTAATCTATGCAATCTAAAATACAAATATGAATTTTTTGTGTGTTTAGGTGGTGAAGATTCTAAAGATAAAAGTATGGAAATATCAAAACAATTACAAAATTTTTCAAAATATATTGCTGTTGTAGTTGGACCAAATTACAAAGGAAAATTACTAGATTCTAATGAATTTAATAAGCAAAATATAGCAGTATTTCATAATATAACTCAAAAAGAAATAGCATTGTTAATGGCAACTTCAAAATATTGTATAGTATCTGGTGGGGGAATTGTATTTGAAGCACTAAAACTTTGCAAAAATGTATATACAATTAATCTTGCTTTTAATCAAGACAAACAATTACAAGTATTAGAAAGCAAGAATCTAATAACACAGATAAAATTACCATTAAAACAAGATATGTTTAATAATATAAAAGATAAAAAAAATTATATAAGTGATAAAATAGGTGTATCTATACACGATTTTATATCAAAAATAATTATGTTATCAATCAATCAAAATATAAACTCTATAAAACAAAAAGGTCAAAAAAATTTCTCAATTGATAATTTATATGCTATAAATTTTTGCAATATGACAAATAAAGAAATTCAAAATATATTAAAATATAGAAATCATCCATTTATACGCAATAAAATGTATAGTGACAATATAATTGATGAAAAAACTCATTACAACTTCATAGAATCTCTTAAAAATAATGAATATTCTAAATATTTTCTCGTGCAAGAAAATAATTGTGATATAGGAGTTATAAATCTTATTAGAATAAACATAAAACATAAACAAGCATATCTTGGTATATATAAAAATCCATTTTTAGATAATGATAAACATAAAAGTTATGGGCATTTGTTAATGAAAATGATAAAATATATAGCTTTTAAACATTATAATCTAAATATGTTGTATCTTGAAGTAATATCAATTAATGAAATAGCTATAAAATTTTATGAAAAAGAAGGGTTTAAATTATTAGGAAAACTAGAAAATGGCTTTAGAATCTATGAAAATGGAGAAGAGATATTTCATGATATTTTAATATATGGTATAAAAAATATTGACAAATAAAATTAATGTGATTATGATACCTTACTTCAATTTAGACTATATTAAATATTTTTATTTAGACATTAAGCATAACAAATTAACTAAAATTCTTATATCTAATTAATATTTTTTGTAAAAAAGATTTAGTTCTTTTATGCTTAGGATTTGAAAAGAAATCATTTGAATTATTTTCTTCTATAAATT
>JARIAP010000187.1 GCA_029257755.1 Helicobacter sp. | reverse complement strand
TTTATAATTTTACTTTATGTAACAAAATTTATCATAATATAATATATATAGTAATTTTATTGTCAATATTGTGTGATTATGAACATGTATATATTGGGGTTAAATGTTAGGAAAAGGGTGTTTTTATTTTTAATATATTGAAATGAAGTTTAATTTTTAAAAGTTATATACGATATATAAAAATCTGTTAAGAGCATTTAATACCTAAAAATAATATTTGCATTTTGCTACAATAAATAAACTTTATAGTAAAATTTTACTATAAATACTAAAAGGAATTATTATGGCGATTCTGGATTCATTGCAAAATAAAAAAGATATGGACAATATATGTGATAAATTTTTTAATACAATAAGAAAAGAAGGGAATTTTGTTGGTAACCTTTATGATTTAGATTACGAATATGCAAAAGTATTAATTAATGATTATGATAAAAACAATGTAATGGGATTACCTCATGGTTGCTTACTTTTAGCAATATATAATAATGAACTAAGAGAAAATGAATTAGAGGGAATTTTACTAAGAGTAATTGGCATATCCGAAATACCGCAAAAATACGATATTGTTCAAAGTTTAACTGACATGTATATGTCTAAAAAAGAAAGTAGAGAAAACATTAAAGTAGATATTTATACAAAATATTTTTATCAATTTTCAGGTTTAATATGCAGAATATTAGGAACATTTTATGAAGACGAAAACAAACAATTAGTATTTGGGACAGATGTAGAAAACTTTTTAGGGGCACATAATTATAAAGTTTATAAACCCAAAAAGGAACAATTAGAAATTATTATAAATAAAAATATATATAGCAATGATTTAAAAGAAAAAATTGGTGAATTGCGTTATGCTTCATCGCAGTCATATGATAAAGCAAAAGACTATGCTGCAGAAGTTTATCTTAAAACAGATGATATTGTAGCAAAAAGAAGTGGTTTCTTTGGTATGACAAGAACAGGTAAGTCAAATACAATAAAAATTATTATTAGTGCAATTGAAAATCTTAATAATAGTAGAATAACAGATCAAATAGGGCAAATTGTTTTTGATATAAACGGAGAATATACATTTACAAATAAGCAAGATAAAAACTCAATTTATGATATTTTTAAACAAAAAGTTTTGCGTTTCAGTTCTTCTTTAAAAAAGATTGAAGAATATAAAGATGTAAGACCTATACAATATGACTTTTACAATGACATAACATTGGAAGAATCTTTTAGTTTTTTATGCGATGAAATGATGTTAGCTAATAAATCACATTACATAGCTAACTTTGCAAATATTAATATGTTTGAATCTGTGGAAAAAAACTCTATTGAATATAGTGCTCAAGAGCGTAAAAAAGCACTATATAAATGTATATTGTGTAAAGCAGGTTTTGAATACAACAAAGAGATGATATTAAATTTTAGTGGCTTTACAAACAACAACAATCTTGGCTCTATAAGTAAAGCGGGAGTAAAAATAGATGAGGCTTGTGCTTATTTTAAAAAAATTAAACCAGACTTAAGCAATATTGACGAAAAATATAAAAATGATAAAGACTATGAGGCACTTCTTAGAGTATTTCATGCAAAAGGTGGTAGTGGTTATAAATTTCTTGCAACTTTTAGCTACTTACATTCAATTGGGTGTGAAAAAGATTATAAACAAGATATAAATTTTGCACTAAGAGAAGGAAAAATTGTTTTAATAGATTTATCTACAATTTCTACACAGACACAACAAAAATATATTGATAAACTTTGCTCTTACATTTTTGCAAACTCTATGGAGAAATTTACTAAAGACAAAAAAGTAGAATACATACAAATGTATTTTGAAGAAGCACATAATATTTTTCCAAAAGATGACAAAGATTTAAAAAATATATATAATCGTATAGCAAAAGAAGGGGCAAAGCTTAATATTGGTATAAGTTATTCTACACAAGAAGTAAGCTCTATTTCCCCTAGTATTCTTAAAAATACACAAAATTGGTTCATTTCTCATCTTAATAATAAAGACGAAATAAAAACATTAGAAAAATACTATGATTTTGCTGACTTTTCTCAAAGTATATTAAAAAATAGTGATGTTGGTTTTAGTCGTATAAAAACTCACTCAAATAACTTCATAATTCCAGTGCAAATTAAAAATTTTAATGATGAATAAGGAATACAATGGGATATAAAAACGAAAAAGCATCAAATATAAATCATCAATATATAATAGAAAATAAAAAAGTACAAGATTTTCTTTTACAATGTGAAAAAACAGATGACAACAATCCATTAGAAGAACAAAAAATGTTAAAAAATTGCTTTTTTAACATAAAAGATGTAAAAAATAAATTTGATTGTAAAATAGAGTATATTGTTGCTATAGATGGAGGATACCAAGAGATAAATATTAATGATAATTATCCATCTCAAATACTTTGTTTTTATAATATTGGAATTTTAGCATTTAGAATAGATAATTTGATAGCTTTGGAAGAAAAAATGATTATAAATCCAAAAGATTTAGAAAGATTAAAAGATTTGGAAAGATTTAACTTTGTTATGCCAATACAAAATATACGAATTATCGATAAAGATTTTAAAACAACAATAAGACAGAGAATATTTGATATTTTTGTAGATAATGTATTGAAGGAATGTGAAAAAGAGACTTATAGAATTATAGATACAATTAAATGGCTTGTTTTTAATGAATATAAAGATTCTCATGGAAGCATAGAGTTTGCATGTCCTACATGCAATTATATGAATATTTTTATAAAACAAAATCAAGACTATATTAATAATATTAATAACTCAATATATTGCAAAAAATGTGGAAACATTATTTATATCACAGATTGTTTTGAATTACATACTTTAGTTGATGAAATTAATGGTGCTACATCTATTGAATCATATATTCTAAGCATATTTGAAGTTATGCTCATGTTATCAATATTTAGATTCTGTTTTGAAAAAAATATACAATTATTGTCTAAAATTTTATTTATAAAAGATGGCTCTTTAGCTCTTTTCAATAGACTTGATAATTTTTCATTTAAAATTGTGCGTCCATTTTTACAATTTATTTATGATATGTCTATAAAAAATAAAATGTGCTACGCTAATATCATAGGGCTAGATAAAAGCGGTATATTTGTTGATCATTTTTCAAATATAGAATCAAAAATAAATCCACAATCTATTGTTATACCCAATTTAGATTATATGAAAAAATATATTACGGGAAATAATAAATTTGTGTTTGGTGCAAATACTTATTTTGGGATTAAGATATTTGTAAAAATTGACAAACATAATTCATTTTTACTTGATATAGCTATACCTTTTGGTGAAAAGATGAAATATGAGGAATATATAAAACAACCAGATATAAATGATTTCTTAAACCTTAACAATATATTAGAAATTCTAATAAAACTTAAATGTGATATGTATGATAAAGCTTTTGTTCCTATTGCTATGATAAACAAACTAATTTCTCTTTCCCAAATTACAAGCAATAAAATTTTAAAGGTTTTTTCACAAAATTTGATTGATAAGTAGCATATTAATACAATAAATTGGAAAATATTTTTATGTTTAACTCTTTTTTAAAAAGTTAAGCAACATTTTAAAATATAAATTTAAATTACCTATTAAACAATCAATCAAATTAGTTATAGTTATATGTAGCTTTATATATTTATTAAAATAAAATTTTACAAAACAAAATTTACTAATTTGTCTTTTACATATATCTCTTTTTTAATGTCCTTTGTAATCCATTTATGCACAGATCTTTTTGCTTCATTTATTATTTCTTCTTGTGTTAAGTTTGGATTTATTAATATTTCACCTCTTTTTTTACCATTTACACTAACAACATAATTAATCTCATCTTTTATGAAAACTCTATTATCTATTTGTATAGGTTTAAAGTTTGATAAATCAAAAAGTTCTTTACTTAATTCACTTGCAATATGTGGTATAAATCCCTCTAAAATATGCAATAATATAAAATACCCTTCTGTAAAAACTAAATCATTATCTTGAGAAGATATAGCATTATGTGCCTCCATACATGCAGCAATTACCACATTAAATGGATAACCATCGATCTTTTTAGCAAATATACTTTGTTGTTTCTGCAATGCTTCATATACTTTTGTTCTTGCCACTTTAGAATCTTTTGTTAAATTATTGGTATCTATTTTAGGGATAACATTTGTTTTTATAACCCGATTCTTTCTATCAATTAATCTGCAAATAAATTTATAACAACCCTTGACTCCCTCATCATTCCATTCTAAAGCATAGGTTGGTGGTGCTGCAAAAAGTGTGAATAATCTTGCAGTATCCGCACCATAAGTTTTTATAATATCGCTTGGTTCTACTATATTGCCTATACTTTTACTCATTTTAGCACCATTTTTTAAAACCATACCTTGTGTTAAAAGGTTTGAAAATGGTTCATTAAAATTAATATATTTTAAATCTCTAAGCATTTTTGTAAAAAATCTTGCATATAATAAATGTAATATAGCATGTTCAATGCCACCTATATATTCATCTACCTCCATAAAATATTCTAAATAATCTTTACAAAACGCTTGTTTTTCTCTTAATTCTTTTGGTGTTGTATAATGCAAAAAATACCAACTAGATTCCATAAATGTATCCATAGTATCAGTTTCTCTAATAGAATCTGCATTGCATTTTGGGCATTTTACATATTTCCAAGTAGCATGTTTCTCAAGTGGATTTCCCTCTCCTGTTATCTCTATATCTTCTGGTAATGTTACTGGCAAATTCCTTTCTTCCACAATACCACATTTTTCACAATGTATTAATGGTATTGGTGTCCCCCAATATCTTTGTCTTGAAATACCCCAATCCCTTAGTTTATAGTTAATAGTTCTTTTGCCAATATTGTTTTTTTCAAAAAAATTAATAATTTTTTTTCTTGCTTCTTTGCTTGTAAGATTTGAGTAAATGTCACTATTAAAAAGGATTCCATCTTCTGTATTTGCCTTATTTATACCATCATTTTCACCATTAGCACATATAACAGGAATAAAAGGTAAATTATATTTTTTTGCAAATTCAAAATCCCTTTCATCATGACTTGGCACACTCATTACTGCACCTGAGCCATAACTCATAAGCACAAAATTACTTACCCATAATGGAATCTTCTTGTTTGTAAGTGGGTGTATTAAAAATACTGGCAATTCTATACCTTCTTTATCCGCCATGGATCTATCTTTTTCGCTTTGATTTTTTATATTATCAATATTTCTTATTGCATCCTTTGATAAAAGCTGTTTTTCTATTAAAATACTTACTATTTCATGCTCTGGTGCTACAACACAATAACTAACACCATATAGTGTATCTGGACGCGTTGTATAAACTTTTAAATTAGTTATTTTATCATCAAGCATATTTTTAGATTCTAAATCTAACTCAAAACTAAATTCTAGACCTTCAGATTTCCCAATCCAGTTTCTTTGCATACTAAGGACTTGTTGTGGCCATTTTCCCTCTAAAGATTCTAAGTCTTTTAAAAGCTCTTCTGCATAATCTGTAATTTTTAAATAATATTGATACATTTCTTTTTGCACAACTTCTGTATCACAACGCCAACATTTACCATCTACTACTTGTTCATTTGCAAGAACGGTTAAATCATTTGGACACCAATTTAAAAAAGCCTTTTTTCTATAAACTAAATTATTTTTCCATGCTTGTATAAAAAATTCTTGTTCATATTTGCTATATAGTGGATCACATGTTTCTAATACGCAGTTTTGAGAAAAGCTTAATCCAATGGCATTCAATTCCTTTAGCATAATATCCATATTTGAGTATGTCCATGTTTTTGGGTGAATTTTATGTTTTATTGCCGCATTTTCAGCTGGCATACCAAAGGCATCAAATCCTATGGGATGCAACACATTAAATCCATGAATTCTATAATATCTAGCCATAACATCACCTATGCAATAGTTGCGTACATGTCCCATATGAATTGCACCGCTTGGATAAGGAAACATAGATAATATATATTTCTTTGGTTTAGAAAAATCTTTGCTTGGTTCAAACGCTTTTTCATCATGCCATATTTTTTGCCATTTAGATTCTATGAGTGATGGGTTATAATTTTCTTTATGTTGATCTTTCTTGTTCATTATGTATCCTTAAATATATTGTAATTTGGCTATAAATTAACTAATTTTATTATTTTTACAATAACAAATAATATACTGCTAAAATATTAATTGCTTTGTATTATTTTACACTACATATTATGTTTGTTGTAAATTATTGTTTTTTTCTTCTTCTATATTCTTTGCAAGTTCTTTTGTATTTTTTAAATCAACTTTTCCGCTACCAAGTATTGGTATTTTATCAACAACAAAATATTCGCTTGGTTTTTTTAATGCAATTATATCAGATTTCTTTACAGCTTCAATAGCATCTTTATATAAATCTTGTGGAGATTCTATTAATAATACTATTTTTTCTCCTTTTTTCCTATCGTCTAATCCAACTGCACAAAATTTAACTTCACTTGAAATATCTTTTAGTTTAAATACTTTAGCAATCTCTTCTTCAACACTTGATAGACTTATCATTTCTCCACCTATTTTTGCAAATCTTGAATATCTATCTGTAATATGTAAAAATCCATCAGAATCTAAATATCCCTTATCCCCACTCTTATACCATCTTATACCATGCAAATCAATTATAACTTCATTCGTTTTTTCTTCATCATTAAGATAGCCAACCATAATTTGGTGTCCGCCAATTAGTATTAATCCATGTTCTCCTGTAGGTAACTCTTCTAATGTATCATAATCTACAATTCTTATTGCTGTTCCTGGTAATGGCATACCAACACTGCCCTCTTTATTTGCTCTGTGAATCTGCCAAAATGTAGCATCAAATTCATCGGGTAAATTAACACTAGCAACAGGTGTTGTCTCTGTAGCACCATATCCCTCATATATAGGCTTATTAAACTTCATTGTATATGCTTCTCTAACTTCTTTTTTTAATTTTTCAGCACCTGCAACGGTTAATCTAATACTATCAAACATTACCCTATCAATCTTTGGGTTTCTAGCATATATTCCAAGTAAAGTAGATGTGGCACATATAATTGTTACTTTGTTTTGTGCTATAGCCTTTGCTATACCTAGAGAGTCTGTTGGATCTGCATGAGATATAACTAACATGTTTTCAATTAATGGCATAAAAGTTGTAACAGTTAAACCAAAAGCATGAAATGGTGGCAATGATGATAACATGGTATCATCATTTCTTGCATGTATTACATCAGCAATCTGCAATATATTACTCATAATATTTAAATGACTAAGCATAACACCCTTTGGTGAACCTTCACTACCACTGCTAAATAATATTGCACATATAGAATCTATATTACTATCTTTTGCAAACAATAACTTTAAAAGCCATGTAGGTGCTATACTAATAAATCCTATATTAATGATAAAGGCTAATTTTTGTCGTTTTATATCTTCTACAATATCCTCCATGAAATGTAGTGTAATATTGCTAAAATCAATCTCAATTCCTTTATTTTTTAACTTTTCTAAGAATTTTTTTGATGTATATATATGTGTTAAATTTGAAGATTCTATAGCACTTTTTATTGCTTTTTCTCCAGCAGTAAAATTTAGATTCACTACAATTTTTCCTGCCATAAGAGCAGAGAAATTGCAAATTACACTAGCAATAGATGCAGGCAACATGATTCCTATGCAATCATTTGGTAAGGAGCAATTAGATATTTTTTTAGGCAAAGGTTTAAAATTCATTTCCTTCATATCTTGACTAAGCATAACACATAGGGTAAGAAGTTTTTTATACGACATACTACCCGTTTGTGTATCTATTATAGCTATATCACCACCACCTCTTTTACAAGATTCTATAAATGCTGCTGGTAAAGTTGGGGAGTTTTGACATTGATGTTGCCATGCCTTAAAACTCATTTCAAAAACTTTTGCTTTAATTTTATCTTTTTGCGTATGAAGTGGTAATGGTGCACCAAATGCAATACTTACATTTCTTTTTGTAAAGCTTTTTTTGCGTTCTCTAAATTGCTCATTACTTCTGCTAAATATACTACCCCACATACCGCGTATATAAAATGGCAATACAACCGCATTATTTTCATCAACACCTTGTGCTATTTTTTCAAAACCACTTTTAAACTCATTTAAATGACCATGCCTAC
>JARIAP010000181.1 GCA_029257755.1 Helicobacter sp. | reverse complement strand
TGTTAATTAGTTTTGATTTGCTTAGCATTGTAGATACACTAGCATGATTTGCTGGTGGATATATTGCTATATTAGAATCAGCATAATAAATATATTGTTTTCCACCACCAATAATAGCTGCTAAATTAGCTTTATTATAATAGCAGAAATAATCATGTATGTATATGTTTTCCCATGCTGTTATATTTGATGGTCTGTGTGTAATTTTAAAATGTCCTACGCAATCAAGCGTTATTAGATTTTCTAGTTTGAAGTTATATTTAAGACAGAGTCTTAAAATATTTTTTGCTCCCCAACTATGTGCTATTACAGATATAATATATCCATGTTTATTTAGCTTTGGGATAAAATCATATAAAAAGTCAAAGCAATTAAAGCTAATATAAAAACTAGAAGTATAATTTGAATTAATATAAGTATTTAAATTGTCTGTGTTAGAATTTTTATGTTGTTTTTTATTATTTATGTTAGATACAAATGAACTCCATAATACTTTATAATATGTATCGCAAAAACCACCTATAAAACACACTATATGTCTTATGTTATCTTTATTGTTTATTTGTGATAATATAGATTCTACTTCTTTATTGCTTATATTTCCTCCGTAATTATAATATTTTTTATTGGTGATATTTTGTAAAAAATTAGGCATTACAACTAAAGGATAAAGAAAAGACATATTTACCTTTTATAAATTTTATAAAATATTATCATTAATTACTTAATATAATTATATTTTAATGTTGATTTATTTGTTGTGTTGTTAATTTTATTAATCATAGCAGTATAGATTATTGACATTAAATTGTATTAATATATGTATATTTTATAATATTTGTAATAAAACTAATATTTTATCGCAACTTCAGTAGATATATATTTATAAATACTTAAAATATCCTTAAGAAAGATTTTGATATAATTGCAAACTTTAAGGAGCATGTATGGATAATTTATTAGATAATACAATAATTAAACCTATTCGCATTGATGATTCTATAAAAGAAAGTTATTTAGATTATTCTATGAGTGTTATTGTTGGTAGAGCATTACCTAATGCTAGAGATGGATTAAAACCCGTTCATAGACGCATTTTATATGCTATGAAGCATAATTTAAGTTTAGCACATAATAAATCATATGTAAAATGTGCAAAAATTGTTGGTGAAGTTATGGGTAATTATCACCCACATGGTGATACTGCAATATATGATGCCCTTGTTAGAATGGCACAAGATTTTTCTATGCGTTTAGAACTTGTAGATGGTCAAGGAAACTTTGGTTCTGTTGATGGAGATAAAGCTGCTGCTATGCGTTATACAGAAGCTAGAATGACAAAAGCTGGTGATATAATGCTATCTGATATAGAAAAAGATACGGTTGATTTTGTTCCTAATTATGATGGTAAAGAAAAAGAGCCTGAGTTATTGCCTACAAGATTCCCAAATTTACTTGTAAATGGTTCAAGTGGAATTGCGGTTGGCATGGCTACTTCAATTCCACCACATAGGTTAGATGAAATAATTGATGCTTTAGTATATAGAATTGATAATCCCGATGCAGAAATTGATGATATTTTACCATTTATAGAAGGTCCAGATTTTCCTACGGGGGGCATAATATATGGTAAGCAAGGCATCATTGAAGCATATAAAACAGGAAGAGGTAGGATTAAAATTCGTGCTAAAGTGCATATAGAAAAAACAAAAACAAAAGACATAATAGTTGTAGATGAGATTCCATATCAAGTTAATAAAGCAAGGTTATTTGAGCAAATTGATTCATTAGCAAGAGAAAAAGTTGTGGAGGGTATATCTGAAGTTAGAGATGAATCCGATAAAGATGGTATGAGACTTGTTATAGAGTTAAAAAGAGAGGCTATGAGTGAAATAGTGTTAAATCACTTATATAAATCAAGTGGAATGGAGACAACTTTTGGTATTATACTTTTAGCAATAGAAGGTAAAGAACCAAAGATATTTACTTTATTAGAACTTTTAGATGTATTTATATCACATCGCAAGACAATTGTTATTCGCCGTATTATTTTTGAATTAGAAAAGGCTAGAGCTAGGGCTCATATTTTAGAAGGCTTGAAAGTTGCACTAGATCATATAGATGAAATTATAAAACTTATTAGAGGTAGTGAAACTCCAGATATTGCACAAGCAGAGCTTATAAAGCAATATAATCTAACAGAAATACAAAGTAAAGCAATACTTGAAATGCGTTTGCAAAGGCTAACAGGATTAGAGAGAGATAAAATTGAGAATGAATATAATGAGCTTATGAAATTGATTGCAGAACTTGATTCTATACTTAAGAGTGAGGATAAACTAAATGGTATTATAAAAGAAGAGTTATTGGAAATAAAAGATCAATTTAAAAGCGATAGAAAAACATTAATAGAAGAAAACTATGATTCTATTGATATAGAAGATTTAATTCCAAATGAGTCTGTTGTTGTTACAATGAGTCATAGAGGATATGTAAAAAGAGTATTATTAAAGACATATGAGAAACAAAATAGAGGTGGTAAAGGTAAAATTAGTGGAAATACGCATGATGACGATTTTATACAATCTTTCTTTATAGCAAATACACATGATACAATAATGTTTATTACAAATCGTGGTCAGCTATATTGGCTAAAAGTATATAAAATTCCAGAAGCAGGACGAACTGCCATAGGTAAAGCAGTAGTTAATTTAATAGGATTGCAAGAAGATGAAAAAATCATGACAACGATTACAACAAGTGATTTTAATGATGATAAATCACTTGTATTTTTTACAAAAAATGGTATTGTAAAAAGAACAAATTTGAGTGAATATAAAAATATAAGAAATAATGGTGTTAGAGCTATTAACCTTGATGATAATGATGAGTTAATTAGTGCAAATATAATTGATTCTGATGTCCGTGAATTATTTATAGCAACAAAAGAGGGGCAATGTATCCGCTTTAGTGTAGATTCTATACGAGATATTGGAAGAGTTGCAAGGGGTGTAATTGGCATTAAATTTAAGGTAGAAAATGATAGTGTAATTGCGGCAACCACAATTAAAAGTGATGAAGATAAATTATTAAGCATTAGTGAATTGGGTATTGGTAAGCAGACAATAGCTGGTAGCTATAGTATTATAAATAGGGGTGGCAAAGGTGTGATTGCCATGAAATTAACCAATAAAACAGGAAAACTTGTAAGTGTTTTAAGCGTAAATGATTCTAATATGGATTTAATGGTGCTTACAACTTCAGGTAAGATGATAAGAGTTCCTTTAGATTCTATAAGAGAAGCTGGACGAAATACAAGTGGTGTAAAAATTGTAAGTTTAGGAAATAAAGATAAAGTTGCATTTGCAAGTATCTGCAATAAAGAAGATAGAGATGATGAAATTACAGATTCTATAACTTAGATATTACAAAATGGAATAGCATAATTATTTTTTGTAAAAATTATTATATATGTAATTTTATAACTCACAATCTAACATTTACACCATTTTGCATTAAAAATTTTTTTAATTGCTTAATTTCTATTTCTTTATAATGAAATATACTTGCAGCAAGGGCTGCATCAATACCTATTTTAAATACCTCTAATATATGTTCCATGTTTCCTGCACCACCACTTGCTATTATTGGTAAATTGCATATATTCATGGCAATTTGTAATTTTTGTATGTCAAATCCATTTTTTGTTCCATCACTATCCATGCTTGTTAATAGTATTTCACCAGCACCTCTTTTTTCTACTTCTATTATCCATTCTTGCATATTCTTGTTGCTATCATATCTTCCACCATGAGTAAAAACTCCTATACTACCATCATTTCTAGTTTTTGCATCTATTGCTATTACAATACATTGTGAGCCAAATTTTTCTGTGCTTTCATTAATAAAGTTTGGATTTTTTAATACATAAGAATTTAGACTAACTTTATCACAACCTGCATTAAGCAAATTTGAAATATCTTGTAAATTAGATATACCTCCACCAATTGTTAATGGTATAAATACTTCTTTAGCAATAGATTCTATAATTTTTAATGTTGTTTTTCTTTTTTCATTAGATGCGGTAATATCTAAAAATACTAATTCATCAGCACCTTCATCATTATATCTTTTAGCCACTTCCAAAGGGTTTCCAGCATCTTTTAATCCTATAAAATTTACCCCTTTTACCACTCTACCATCTTTTATATCAAGACATGGAATAATTCTTTTTGCTAAATTTGTCATACTATATCCTTTACTTAATGTTTAAAAATAGCTATAATTGCAATTGAAAAAGAAATTATAACAATAAGTAATAAATTTAATTGTATAAATGTTTGTATGGGTTTTTCCATTTGTTTAAATTTAGCAAAATGAATTAAGTGTATGCCAATAAAGGGGGCATAGTATGCAATATAAGCACACATATTTAAATAAAAACTATTTTAACATTAATAATAATGATAGACAAAACCATAAACTATCATCAAAAATAAATGTAAAAAATATTGAAAGTGATAATTTTAAGCACAAAAAGAGTTTAGGGCAGAATTTTCTACATGATGAAGTAATTTTAGATAGAATTATCCAATCCATTCCCTTTGAAATTTGCGGAAATATAGAATCAAATATACGCTTAATAGAAATAGGGATTGGCTTGGGTGATTTGACTAAAAGGCTTTTAGATAAATATGAGCTTTTAGCTTATGAAATTGATAGTAATTTAATACAACATGCAAAACAAATCTTTAAAGATGAGTTAGCATTAAAGAAGCTTGTATTAGTTCAACAAGATGTATTAAAAATAAGCAATAAAGATGGCTATTTGTTTAATGGTGATTATTTTTTAGTTTCAAATTTACCTTATTATATTGCAACTGCAATTATATTGCGAGTCTTAAAAGACAAGTATTGCAAAGGTTTTCTTGTTATGACACAAAAAGAGGTGGCACAGAAATTTTGTGCAATTCATGGAGATAGTTCATTTTGTGCTTTAAGTGTATTGGCACAATCTTTTGGTGATATTAAATATTTATTTAATGTTTCAAAGGAATCTTTTATTCCACAACCACAAGTTCAATCAGCAGTTTTTTGTTTTCAAAGAAAAGATAGTTTTTATACAAAAGAATTAGAAACTTTATTGCATTATGCTTTTATTGCACCGCGTAAAAAACTTTTTACAAATCTTATGCAATATGATATGATTTATAATAAAGATATGTTGATTGATATTTTTAATTATTTAGGTTTATCAAGAGATATTAGGGCTCATGAAGTTTGTATGCAAGATTATTGCAATATGGTTCAATATATAAATTTACACAAAGGATAACTATGGATAATACAAATAATAATGCAAATAATGGTATTGAGGCATTGGATTCTAATAAAGAATCTAATACAAAAAAAAGAATGACTTCACAAAGCAATAATAGAGAGGGAAGTAAGGGTGCAAATTCATATAAACAAAAGTTTCATAAGGATACATCAAAGCACGATCAAAATGTTGCTACAGATAGAAAAAGAAACTTTAAGCCACAATTTAGAAATGATAGTGGCATAGAAAATCGTAAATGGAGTGGCACAAATAAACAGGCAATAAAAAACAAAAGAGATAAAATTAATGAGGGTGAAAAACATGAGGATGGCACTAGAAAAATAAAGCTACCTAGTGAGAGAGGAAATATTTCTTTTCATAAAGATTTAAAGATGGGTGTTGAAGCAAATACAAAGATTCAAAAAGGTGTTTTAAATCCTCACAATAAATTAAATCTAAATACAAATGCAAAGATTAGAATTACTCCTCTTGGTGGATTAGGGGAGATTGGTGGCAATATGACAATTATTGAAACAGAAAAAAGTGCTATTGTAATTGATATTGGAATGAGTTTTCCTGATGATAGTATGCCCGGTGTTGATATTTTGATACCAGATTTTAGCTATATACAAAGCATTAAGCATAAAATATCAGCTGTTGTAATTACACATGCACATGAAGATCATATAGGTGCTGTCCCATATTTTTATAAATATTTTCAATTTCCTTTGTATGGAACTCCCCTTGCGTTAGGTTTAGTTGGCAATAAATTTGAAGAACATGGTTTAAA
>JARIAP010000168.1 GCA_029257755.1 Helicobacter sp. | reverse complement strand
CCAATTTTTACCATTTTTATCCTTTATGACATATATAGCCTTGAATGTAATGCTTCATGTTGCATTTGCTTTATATCATTATTTATACTTGTATTGCAAAAATCATTAATATTTAATGTTTGAAGTTTATTGCAAACTTGTTTCATTTCTGTATATAACAAGGTTAAAATATGTTGACCATCATATTGAGAAAGAGGAATTAGCTTAACACAATTTGTTATTACATTTGATGTTTGAGAATATAAATAATAATTAATTGCTATATTAAATTCTATATATTGTGTTTTACACAATATAGCATAAGCACTAGCATGTATTTTACATGAACTTTTCTTTGCATATAAATTAAAGAAGTTATTATTTAACTTCATAGATTGAATTGCTTTTATAAATCTTGCCCCTATCTTTTTAATTCCATTTCTAGTTTCTTTAGATGGTGTTGCTACATTAACAATTGATTCTAACCTTAATATTTCATCTAATTCTTCTGTTTCATAAATAAGTTTAATTAACAATAAATCAGTGTATAAAATTTGTGTATTAAGCAATGATTTTATATATTTAGCTACATCTTCTTTGTTATTTATAATTCCTTGTTGTATATATGTTTCTAACCCAAATGAATGAGTATAACTTCCTATGGGAAAAGATGAATCATTTATTTGTAATAGTAGAAAATTCATTATTTATTATCACCATTAATAGATATTTTACAATTCGTTGTATCAACTCTTGGTTCAATAATTGGAATACTAATTTTTAGCCTATCTTTAGAATCTAGAATACCATAATCTTCATTATAGCTTATACAAAGTTTATCAAGTAATCTTTGTATTGGTTTTTCATATGGTATTTTAAACTCAAAATCACTATCACCAATAAATAGCGGTAAATGGTAATTGCCAATTTCATAACAAATTTTTGATACTTCAAACACATTTTTTGCTCTTATTAATATTATATTTGTTGGTATAATAGAAGCAATTATTATATTATTGTCTTTATTTGATAAAATATCTCCATCATTTAAACCAAATTTTAATGATTTTTCAAGATTTATTGCAATATCTACACCTTGCTTTGATGTATATCTAGCAATTCTTTTTTGTGTATTAAACCATTCTATATAAACATTATCTACAATATTAATTCTTGTAGAATCTAAATCTCTTATGTTTCCTAAAATTTTTGTTATAAGCATGTTAGAATAAATTATAAAGTTGTCCTAAAGATACCTTATCTAGCGGTTTTGATGTGATTTTTTTGCCATTTATTTTTACTTCATATGTTTCAGGATTTACTTCTATGTTATCTAAATTAGAATTAAACTTCATATCTTTTTTTGTTATATTTCTACAATTTTTTACAGGCAATATATTTCTTTGTAAATTATATTTTTCTTTTATATTTGCATTATAAGCTACACTTGATACAAAGCTGTATCCACAATCATACTTTGCACTACCTAAGCTACCAAACATATTGCTATATACTACTGGTTGTGGTGTTGGTATAGAAGCGTTACTATCACCCATCTTTGATGCCACAATCATACCACTTTTTATAATCATTTCTGGTTTTACACCAAACATACTAGGCTTCCATATAACTATATCAGCAATTTTTCCCACCTCTATAGAACCAACATACTCAGAAATTCCATGAGCTATTGCTGGATTTATTGTGTATTTTGAAATATATCTTTTAATTCTAAAGTTATCATTATTTCCATTTTCTTCATTTAACATGCCAAATTCTCTTTTGCATTTATCAGCAGTTTGCCAAGTTCTTATTATTACTTCACCAACCCTACCCATAGCTTGAGAATCAGAGCTAGTGATAGAAAATACCCCAATGTCATGTAAAACATCTTCAGCTGCAATTGTTTCTGGACGAATGCGACTATCAGCAAACGCTACATCTTCTTTAATTCTCTTATCTAAATGATGGCACACCATAAGCATATCTAAATGTTCATCAGCAGTATTTTTTGTAAAAGGAATAGTTGGATTTGTAGATGCTGGTAAGATATTTAATTCACTAGCAGCCCTAATAATATCTGGGGCATGACCACCTCCCGCACCCTCTGTATGAAATGTGTGTATAGTTCTACCATTTATAGCTCTTAGTGTATCCTCTAAACAACCTGCCTCATTAAGTGTATCAGTGTGAATAGCTACTTGCACATCATATTTATCAGCCACATTAAGTGCATGATTTATAGCAGATGGAGTAGAACCCCAATCTTCATGCACCTTTAATCCTAATGCCCCAGCTTCAATTTGTTTACTTAAAGAGTTTTCATTTGAGCTATTACCCTTACCTAAAAATCCAAAATTCATAGCATATTCTTGAGTAGCTTTAAGCATTTGTTTTATATGCCATTCACCGGGAGTACATGTAGTTGCATTGCTTCCTGCGGCTGGACCAGTCCCACCACCAATCATTGTTGTAATTCCACTATATAATGCTGTTGGTATTTGTGTCGGTGAAATATAATGGATATGTGTATCAACTCCCCCTGCAGTAACTATTAGTCCCTCACCAGCAATTACTTCTGTGTTTGTTCCAATAATTAATGTATTAGTAACACCATCTTGTATATCTTTGTTTCCAGCCTTTCCAATCCCCGCAATTTTACCATTTTTAATTCCAATATCAGCTTTATATATTCCACTATAATCAATAATAACTGCATTTGTAATAACACTATCAAGCTCATAAATACTATCACTTACAGATTGAGCCATACCATCACGAATGCTTTTTCCACCACCAAATTTTACTTCTTCCCCATATATTGCATAATCTTTTTCTATTTCTGCAAATAATTCAGTATCACCCAATCTAATTTTATCTCCTGTTGTTGGTCCATACATTGATACATAATCTTGTCTTGAAATTGTTATCATAATTAATCCTTAAAGCCTTTATTTTTAGCATTTTTTAACGCTTGTTCTTTGTTGTCATTACTAATTTGTCCATCTACTAGATTATTAAATCCAAGTAATCTTTTATTACCTCCAAAATCAATTAACTTTACATTTTTGCTTTCACCGGGTTCAAATCTAACAGAAGTTCCAGAAGCTATATCAAGTCTCTTACCATATGATTTTTCTCTATCAAACTCCAAAAGCTTATTAACTTCAAAAAAATGAAAATGAGAGCCAACTTGTATTGGTCTATCACCCCTATTTGTTACTTTAATTGTTATAGAATTTTTATTTTCATTTAATGCTATTTCATCATCTTTTAGTATAAATTCACCTGGTATTAATTTAGAATTATCTTGTATTGGTGCATGTATAGTTACAAGTTTTGTTCCATCAGGAAAACAAACTTCAATTTGCACATCATGTATCATACTAGCAACACCATCTATAACATCATCAGGACCTAATAGTTCTCTACCCAATTGCATAAGTTCAGCAACACTTTTTTTTCCTTCTCTTGCATGTTCCATAATCTCCATAGAAATAAATGCAATGGATTCTACATAATTTAACTTTATTCCTCTATCCTTACGACTTTTTGCCAAAAATCCCGCATAATGTAACATCATTTTATCTAATTCTCTAGGCGTTAATCTCATATATTCTCCTTTTCTAAAATTTATTCCTTACTTTGTTCTGCTGCATATGCAAGTTTAACATAAATTGCCAATGCAACAAGTAATACAGCGACACCAGCAATCAACCATACAGAATATAATAATTTTTCTGGTGAATCTATACTAAATTTAAATACTAACATTAAAGCTTCAATTGCTAAAGCTACAATAATAGAACCCAAAAATCTTATCATAGTTTTATGAACTGTATAAGTCTTTTGCCCCATATTTTTTCCCAGCACTTCTTCTTCAAAAATAGCTTTAACTAAGTCAAATATAGCTAAAGCTAATGTTAATAAAATAGTAGATTCAAATATATCTTCAACCCTGAAACTATTAAAATTTAATAAATCTTCTGACCATAACTTTACAATACCTTTTAAAAGTAAAATAATTGATACACATGCTAGTGAAACAGAACAAAGAAAATACATTGCTATGCTAAAATTTGTAAAAATTCCAAAAAACAAGCTAGGTGAACTAATTTTTATTGCATCTCTTAAATGAATATCAATGCAAACAACAAATAAAAGTTCATGTTTTTGGTTATAAACAGGATATGCAGCAGTTACTACAAGATCCCCACCAATTCTTGATGGATAAGGATTTGTTATAATGCACCTTTGTTCATCAATAGCTTCATAAAAATATGCACGATTTGAAAAATTTTTATGTTCATTTGGTAGGGACCTGCTAGATTGTAAAACATCGCTTATTTGTGTTCCATTTTTATCTAAAACATACATGGAATCAAAAACTTTAATTTCATCTTTTATGCGAACAAGTCCCTCCAATACACTATTAATACTTGGAGATGGCATAAAATTTTTTATATTTTGTGTAAAAAGATACACCATATATGCTCTTAATTCATAACGCACTTTTGAATATGTTACAATATCTCTTGATAACATTTAATCTCCAATATTTATACTATCTATAATATATATCTAATATTATATTATAAAATTAACAATAAAGTAATACACATACATCATAACATTATTTAATGTTCTTATAAATTATAGAATAAATAAGCATTAAAAAAACAATTAAACTATCATGGTGTTAAGTATATTAAAATTAATTTTAATTAAGTTAATACAACACAACAAAATCAAACAATTATTATAAATAATTAATTATATTACATTGGCGGTGAGTTAGATACTAAAGCAGTTTTTCAAAACAAAGAGAATTATCTAGCGGATATACTTAAAGATGATGCTTTATTTAGTGCATACCCAGAGCTTAAAAACTTAGTAGTGGGATTAAAAGATTTAGGCAAAGATATTTTAGGGGCTTATGGCAAAAATGATACACATAAAGCAATAGCATTACATAAAGATATAAAAGAGCATGAAATAAAACAAACACTCTATCATGAACTGCAGCATGCAATACAAGATATAGAAAACTTTGCTAAAGGCGGGACTAATAAAAGCTTAGATACTA